>CANQKE010000042.1 GCA_947624435.1 uncultured Ruminiclostridium sp. | reverse complement strand
GAAAATATGATAATGCACACGGTAGCACATTTTGCACACGGAAAAATTGTTTGTATCAATGAGAGAGTTTACATAGACCCGTTTTGCGGCAGCGGCACTCTGCTGATAGAAAGCGCCCGCCGCGCTCTTAACATCGCTCCGGGACTGGACAGAACATTCGCGGCGGAAAGCTGGGAGATAATTCCCAGGCATATCTGGCAGGACGAGCGGGAACGCGCACGCGCTAATATCCGCACCGACTGTGATTTTCACGCCTACGGGTATGATATAGATAAAGAGGCGGTCAGCCTTACCCTGCACAACGCAAAACAAGCGGGTGTGGCGGACAGGATAACGGTGCGGCAGTGCGATATTCGCGAGCTTGTCTGCCCTAACGACGTTACCTGCGTTATCACAAACCCGCCGTACGGAGAGCGGCTTTTGGATCAGAACGAAGCGCGCGAGCTTATCACCGCACTGGGAAAAGTCATGCTGCCGTTAAACAATAAGCGCGTATATGTGATAACGCCGGACGAGCGATTTGAATCGCTGTTCGGTAAAAAGGCCGAGAAGAATCGTAAGCTGTACAATGGTATGCTGATGTGCAGGATGTATAGTTATTTTTGATGGTTGTTTTGGAATATTGGGGCTTTGCCCCAAACCCCACAAGGGGTCGGGTCGACCCCTTGACCCCTACATGATTTCAGATATACCGTTGCGTACGAAATACAAGGGATAATCCTTATCCGAATTTATTCACCTCCGCTGGCCTCTCCGACAGGACACCCTGGGAAGGGGAAGCAATCCCTACGGGTTTTCTTCCCCTCCCCACGGTTTCCTTTCGGTCTTTTCTTCCCGCCCCCACCCTATCTTTCCCCTTTATTCACGTTGTAGGCGGTGCCTATCCGATAAATATTATCAGCTTCCGTCCTAGCTGCGATTTTCCCTTAAATCACGCTTTCTATGGAGGGCACTTGATAACCCAAAAATACCGTACATCCGCAGCGTTGCTGCTTTGCATTTGGCTGCTTAGCGTAGGTGTTATAAAGTTCTTTTATCATCACAGTGCGACGGGCTGCGGTCGCAGCTATATTGAAGCTTTGCCCAACAATATCTAAACTGTGCGCTGAACACAGTTTACCCGAACCGTCCCAAAAACGTTCATTAACTATCAAAACAAAAAATCAGCTCCCCGACGAACGAGGAGCTGTTTTATTATCAGCAAAAATTAAATTTTAACATAAAAAGGCACTTTTTCATGGGTCGCTTGTTTGCCCGCTTCTTCATTAAAGGACATGACGACGAACGGTTTATTCTCATCGTTGAGCTCGTTGAGCAGCTTTTCGTTGAAATCGTTTCGGAACGCTTCAAAATCCTGTTCGTCGGTATCCACCACTATCAGCAGATTAATATGCTCGCCCTTGCGCAGCTGCATTAAATACGCTTTCTTTACGTCGCCCCTGCTCTCGAAATAGCTCTCCATCGGACGGGTCAATTCCTCCGGCAGATCCGCTATCTCCTCTATCACCGCAAGCTCGCCGTTTCTCACCCTCTGAGCGGTGATTATCGTGTGTATCGCCTGCGCCTGTTTAGGGCCTAGTACCATATTTTCGGTAAACGGATTTATCGCAAAGCCCTCCATCTGACATTTAGGGTCGGACAGCATTTTTGCAAAATCGTTATAGGTAAGCCCTAAAAACTGCATCTTATCAACGTCGCTGCGGGTCTTTTTAAGCGTTTCTATATCGGTGAACGCCATAAAATATTTCTGCCCTTTATTGTTTGTAATATGGCTGAATTTTACCTGGAGCTTGTTTTCCTCCTCCGCGTCGGACATGCTGACCGGCACTATAAGCCGCGCTCTGAGCAGTGCGTTGATATAATCCGCCTGCACCTGCGGCTCCGGCTTGGGGGACTTCTTCATCTCTCTCATCGCCGCGACAAGGTCGGGATTTTTAAGCTCCATGGTCTTTTGTTTAAGTATTTTCTTTTGCTCGTCTGTCATAGCTTTTTCCTTTCAATAAACAATTCGGAAATATCACAGTTCGTTGCGGTTTTCAAGCGCGCGCTGTAAGGTCACGTCGTCGGCATATTCCAGCGTCGAACCCGCCGGCAATCCGTAAGCGAGCCGCGTCACCTTTATCCCCATCGGCTTTATCATGCGGCTTAGATATACCGCGGTCGCCTCGCCCTCTACCGTCGGATTGGTCGCCATAATGACCTCCTCACAGTCGGTAAGGCGGGACATAAGCTCTTTTATCTTCAGCTGCTGCGGACCTATACCGTCCATCGGCGACAGCAATCCGTGCAAAACATGATAAACTCCGTTAAAGCCGCCCGACCGCTCAAACGCGGTGACGTCCTTCGGTGCTTCCACTACGCATATTACCCTGCTGTCCCTGCGTTCATCCGAACAGATAGCGCAAATATCCCCGCTGCTGAAATTCTGGCAGCATTTGCATATTTTGACCGAACGGCGCGCCTGCAATATCCCCTCGGTAAACTCCTCTACCTCTTCATTGGTGGAGTTAAGGATAAAATACGCAAGCCGCTGCGCGGTCTTAAGACCTATCCCCGGCAGCTTTGCGAATTGCTCCGTCGCAAGGATAAGCGGATGTGAATCGTACTCGTTCATCAGATAAGTCCGGGTATGTTGACCGAACCGGTCACTTTTTCCATCTCAGCGGCGCTTACCTCTTCTATCTGAGTGATAATAGCGTTAACGCCCGCTACGATTATATCCTGAAGATCCTCGATGTTGTCCTTGTCGACGCATTCGGGATTCAGCTTAACGCTTTGCAGCTTTTTGCCGCCGGTCATGGTAAGCTCTATCATTCCGCCCGCAGCGGACGCGGTGAACTCCCTCTCGTCAAGCTCGGCCTGTACGCGCTCAATATCCTCCTGCATCTTCTGCGCCTGCTTTATCATGTTGTTCATGTTGCCTGCGCCCTTGTTCTGGTATTCCTTGGGTAATCTGGACTTCATATCTTTTTTCCTTTCATACGGTTTCAGGCTTTGCCCTTAGTCCCTTTATTTTTTATTTTTACGCCCATGCTCTGTGCCTGCCTTAAAAAGACGTCCGCACGGTCGCGTATTTCCTCTTCCTGCTCGGCTTCCTGCTCCACAAACTGTAACCGCATTTCCCTGCCGGTCACCTGTTTGGCGGCAGCCTGTACTCTCATCGCGGAATCTCCCTTTTGCATGAAATCATACAAAAACGGCGAATATCCGCTTAGCACTATCTTGTTTCCGTCTATTTTGACCTTTACGTCCTTTAACAGCGCTTTCAAAAACTCCGGCAGCTGCGCTACCGTCTGCTCCCACTGCCCCGCCGGATCAAGGTCGTTAAGCTGCCTTATCGGATCGATATGCTCTTTCGGCTCATCGGGAGTATCCGGCTCAGTGGGAATATCCGGCTCAAACGGCAGTTCCGGTTCTGTAGGAGCGTCCGGCTCGAACGGCAGTTCCGGCTCGGCTGGAGCGTCCGGCTCGAACAGCAGTTCCGGTTCTGTAGGAGCGTTCTGCTGTGCGGCCGGTATATCACCCGGCATAGGCGGGTACTCGTCATATTCGTCGGGCTGACCGTTTTCAAACAGCCATGCCGGCTTTTCATCGGACTGCTGCGGTGTGCTTTCAACTTCCTTAACCGTCTTAGGAGCTTCTTCCTCCGGTAAGATCGCATGCTCTGCGGCTTTTTCGACGGTCGGCTTTTCGATATTTTTTATAGGAAGATTTCCGGCTGAAAGGTCGGCTAACTTCTTTTCAAGCTTCTCCACTCTCAGCGACAAAGCCGTAACGTCGCTGTCAAGCTGAGGGCTGCAAAGCCGAATAAGGCACATCTGCGCCGCTATCTCGCGTCGCGGCATTCTCGCGGCGGAGGCTATATGCTCCTGCAATATTTCTATACAGCGGATAGTTTCACCCAAAGTAAAATCATTCGCCTGACTAAGCAGCTTTTCCCTGTCGCCGCCCGACGGAGGTATCAGCGAAAAATCGCCGTTCATCGCGCTTAACATCATCAGATCGCGGAAGTGTCCGCTCAGCTCCTGTAAAAGCAGCACCGGGTCTTTTGAGCCCTCATGCAGCTTATCTAAAAGCTTAAGCGCTTTCGCCGGGTCGTGATCTCTTACGCATTCCGCAAGGGAGAAAAGATGCTCGGTACCGGCTATCCCCACCGCGTCTCTCACCGTCTGCTCGGTTATGTTTAAGGTTATCCCGGCGCAGCGGTCAAGCAGCGATATAGCGTCTCTCATTCCGCCGTCGGAAAGTCGGGAGATAAGCGCCGCAGCGTTTTCATCCAGAGAAATATTTTCACTTTTCGCTATCTTTAACAAACGGTGGGAGCTGTCCTTTACCGACACCCGGTTAAAGCTGAACTGCTGACAGCGCGACAATATGGTAGCGGGTATTTTATGCAGCTCCGTGGTGGCTAATATAAACACCACATGCTGCGGGGGTTCTTCTATCGTTTTGAGCAATGCGTTAAACGCTTCGGCGGTCATCATGTGAGCCTCGTCGATTATATACACACGGTGCTTTAACATCACCGGAGTATATACTACCTCGTCGCGCAATGCTCTTACATCGTCAACGCCGTTGTTTGAGGCGGCATCCATCTCGACTATATCGGAACATCCGTTAGCGGCAGCGATACACGCCTCACACTCTCCGCAGGGATTTCCGTCCTTGGGAGAAAGGCAGTTCACCGCCAAAGCGAGCAGCTTTGCGCAGGTGGTCTTTCCGGTGCCGCGCGAGCCGGTAAACAGATATGCGTGCGCTATCTTTCCGGTCTTTATCTGATTTTTCAGCGTGGTGGTGACATGCTCCTGAGAAATAACGTCGTCAAAAGTACGCGGACGGTATTTCCTATACAGCGCCAGATACATCGCTCTCCCCCTTTCCTTATTATGCGACAGACCCGTCATTATGAGTGTAAACTTGCTGCGGCACAGGTCATAACTGCTTAATGCTGCTCGGTTCCCCGCCTGACATGGTTCACAGAACTTCCTTGCACAGGGCTTACACCCATAATCACGGGTCTGCTCACTCCGTATCCGCTTGTTGATAACGCAGATACGTCCGCAATCTATATTGTATCATATTATTATAAAAAAATCAAGAGCAAATTAACAAATATGCGCCCTCGTAACGAGAACGCATATCAAATATACCGTTGTAGCCTTGTCAATCGCTCTCTACGCCGTCTAAACGCGCTATGCCGTAATCAATGAACACGCGCTTTCCGGAATATGTTCGGGTGAAGTTTCCGATTATTCTTTCCGCCACCATATCGCTGTTTACGCTGTTCGCGTCCATTAAGATAACTATGATCTGGCGGCTGGAATAGCGGGTGGAAATATCCGAGCGCCGCAGCGACGTATATATTGATCTTTCCAGCGATTCCATCGCAAATTCCATCTCCGACGCGTCTAATTTCGCGCTTTCTATATCGCTGAGCGTGAACAGCAGCGTCTGAACGTCTCTCCTGCTTCTTTCCACAAAGCGGCGGATAAAATTATACACATGACGGAAATTGTCGAAATCCATCATATACGCGCCCTTGCCGTTGTCCGCGCGGTTCATAAGGTCCTTAAGGTATCTCAGATCGACGGTCTTTTCCGCCTTGCTCTCATCGGTTACAAGCTTGTCGCTGAAGAAATGGTAGGAATTTTTGCCGTTCTGCTTTACAAAATACAGCGCCTTGTCAGCCGCGTTGTACAGCTTGGAAAATTCCGTTCCGTCCTCCGGAGCTTTCGCTATACCTATCGAAACGGAGGTATCGGTATTATATTTGAGTGCCTTTATCTTTTCGCAGATGTCGTTGATTATATCCGAAGCGCGGCCGGACAGCTCCTGCTTGGAAGTTACGCCCCTTACGAACATTACAAATTCATCGCCGCCGATACGGCAGAGTATATCCTCGCTGCTCGCAAACCCGCGCATGGTATCCGCAAACATTTTCAGCACCTTATCTCCGGCAATATGGCCGAAGTTGTCGTTTATCAGCTTGAAATTGTCCATGTCTATCATCATCAGCGCGCCGGTCACTCCGCCCTGGAGCATACTGTTGACCGCCTCTTCAGTGTACTCCCTGTTCCACAAGCCGGTAAGCACGTCCTGCGCGGATTTGTTCTTTATGTCGGATACCTCGCGTATCTTCTGCTCCAAACGGTCGGAAAGGCTGCGGCGCAGATCCTCTATCTCAAGTATCCTGCCTATCCTTGACAGCATTACCGCGGGGACAAACGGCTTGGTGATAAAGTCCATCGCGCCCTCCTTAAAGCAGCGCGACTCCGTTTCGGAATCATTGTCGCCGGTAAGGAATATCACCGGAGTATTGCGGCAGTTGTCCATCTCGCGTATCTTCTGCATGACCTCAAAGCCGTCCATTTCCGGCATATTGATGTCCAGCAGTATCACGTCACAGTCGCCGGTCTTAAGGTAGGAAAGCGCCTGCTGACCCTTTTTCACAAGTATTACCTTGTACTCGCCGCCCAGCACCTCTCTTGCCGTCGCAAGATTCAGATTGTCGTCGTCAACAACAAGTATCGTTTTCATGTTAAAATCGCTCCTTTGGTAAATTATGCTTCGCCGACGCTAAGCACCGCGTCCGCTATTCCGTACTTTTCCGCTGTTTTTTCCATGCTGCCGTCATCGCATGCCTTTGCAAGAAATTCGTTCACCTTTTCGGTAAGGTCGGAATCTTTTCTAAGTCCTACGCTTACCCTCTCGTCGTTGAGCGGCAGCCGGTACTGAAGATTTGAAAAAGCGCTGTCCGTTTCAATGTAAAAGCCCGCCATTATCATATCTATGACCGCCGCGTCGGTCTTGCTGTCCTTGACGCTTTGCAATGCTTCAAGCTGAGTGGCGCATGGAGTATAACGATAGTTTCTTTCTCTGAGAACAGTCTCGCCGGTAGAGCCTTTTTCCGCCGCGAACAGCAGATGCTGGCACTGCTCTAACGCGCTGTACTTTTCAATGTCCTCCTGCGGCAAAACCACTACCTGCGCGTTGGACAGATACGGCTCGGAGCAGTCTACGCTCTCTTTCATTTCATCGGTAAGTGTCATGCCGTTCCAGATACAGTCTATCCTGCCGTTTTCCAGCAGCTCGACTCTTTTATCCCAGTTTATCTCAAGGAATTCCGGCTTAACGCCAAGCTCTCCGGCAAACTCTTCGGCAAGCTCGGCGTCAATTCCGACCCACTCGTCGTTTTCCTTATAATCCATCGGCGCAAAATCCGTTATCCCGATTATAAGCGTACCCTTTTCCGTAACGTATGCGCTGTCGGTCTGCCCTTCTTTTAGCAGCGGTTCGGTATTTTCGGCGGAACAGCCCGCCAGCAGCACCGCGGCGGCCAGCGCCGTTATCCCGATATGTTTTCTTTTCATGTATGTCTCCTTTTTGTTCATTGCGCTCCTTTATGAGCGAACAGCAGCCCGAAGCTTTCGGGGCCGCAGTTTATGGATATCGCGGGCGACGCTTTTTGATATATGACCGTTTCAAACGGTACCTCTTTCTTTACCATCGCCGCTATCTCGTCCAGCTCCTCCGGCTTTAATCCGGCATAGGTTATGAACAGAATGCCGTTATCTATCTTCGCCGGTGCTCTCAGAGCCGACTTTATATATTTTTTCCAGACGGTGTCCCGCGTGCCCATGCGGATAGAGCCCACCTTCATCGCGCTGTTTTTAAGCACTATCACCGGGTGGAGCATGCACGCCTCGCACACCGCGCTTATACCGGAGGATATCCTGCCGGAACGCGCAAGATACTCCGTACTTCCCACGATAAAGCTGGTTTGGGTAAGAGCTTTCATGCGCTCCGTCTGGGCGAGTATCTCCTCTACCGATCTTCCCTCGGCGGCATATCTCGCGGCATAAAGCGCTATTATTCCCATACCGCTGGACAAATGTCCCGAATCCACCACGGTAACGTTGTCGAACGACGCCGAAGCCTCAAGCGCCTTTTCATAGCCCTTGCTGGCTTTGCTTGCCATGGCGATATGTATTATATGCTGCGCTTTAGTGAGCTGCTCGGCGAAAAACGCCTCATAATCCGACACGGCAGGCTCGCAGGAGTGCGCTTTCTTTGCTTTAAGCGACAGATAGGACAGTATGCCGTCCGTTTCTATCTCCTCGCCGTCCTTGAAGTCTCCGCCCTCGGTCAGAACATGATACGGCAGCACCGCTATCCGGTATTTGTCCGTGAGAGTGCGCGGCAGGTCGCTGACGCTGTCCGTCGTTATCATTATAAGCTGCTTTCTTCTGTGATCAAGCACCGGACCTACCACCACGTCGTTAAATCCGGAGGTGTTCGTCATCTTTACCAGATCGGGCGGCAGATGACGCAGCAGCTCCGCTTCAAGCTGCGCTCCGCTGACCGGCTTCAGAAGATACCCGTCAAAGCCCTCTCTGCGGTAAAGCGCCTGATTATCTCCGCCCGCATTCGCGGTAAGCGCTACCACCGGAGTATTGCGGTTAAGCCCTCCCGAACGTCCGCGCAGACGGCGCAGACACTCTATACCGTCCATTTCGGGCATGAGGTGATCCATAAGTATCACATCATATCTTCTGTGCTCCGACATGGTAATACACTCAACGCCGCTTTCCGCGGTATCGATGTTTATCTTGGTATCTTGCAGCAGCTTTTTCGCCACCATAAGATTAGTGACGTTGTCGTCTACTATAAGCACGTTTGCCTTCGGCGCTTCAAACAGCGCGCGGTAATGCTCCCTTGTGCTGATAGTATGCTTCTTTTGCAGGTCTATCTCGCCTATCTGACCGTCTCCCGCTATCTGCTGCGGGATTATCGCCACAAAAGTAGAGCCTTTTGTATAAACGCTGTTGACCTCTATCTCGCCGCCCATCAGCGTGACTAACTGCTTTACTATCGACAGACCCAGTCCCGTGCCCTCGATAAAACGGTTCTTCTCCTCGTCTACGCGCCTGAACGCGCTGAACAGGTGGGGTATGCTCTCTTTCTTTATTCCCATTCCGGTATCCGAAACGGAATAGGCGATATATACCTTGTCGCCCTCCTTGCGGCGGCATTGTATCGACAGCGTTACAGAACCCTCGGAGGTGTATTTTACCGCGTTGTTGAGCAGATTTATCAGTATCTGCTTTATCCTCACCTCGTCGCCGTTGAGCTGCGCGGGTATGCTGTCCTCGACGTTTACATAAAATTCCAGTCCCTTTTCTTTCGCCCTGACCCATATCATATTGACTATGTCCGACAGCATGGCTCCGGTATCGTAAACGACCGGTATTATATCCATTCTGCCGGATTCTATCTTCGACATATCCAGTATATCGTTTATCAGCGACAGCAGCATTTTGCTCGCGCTTTGTATATTCTGCGCGTCCTCGGCCACCTCGTCCGAAACGTTTTCGCGCAGTATCATTTCGTTAAGTCCGACGATGGTATTTATCGGGGTGCGTATCTCATGGCTCATGCTGGAAAGAAGCGGTTCTGCGCTTTATTAAGCTCTTCTATCTCCTTTTTCTGCCTGCGGGTCATCTCATTTTCATTACGGTATACCGCGTTCTGAAACAGCAGCATGCCGCAGGTCACTACGGTGACTACGGTCATGGTAGCGAGCGAGTCGATATACGCCATTTCAAGCGTATGCTGTCCGATGACCTCGGGATGAAAATACGCAAGGTAATAGCATACCAGAAAAACGACATATCCGCCCGCTAACAGGATATATTTAGCCTTTCCCTCTACTACTATGGTAGCAAGCACGAATCCGAGTATGAACCATATCGGCCCGCCGCCGTATATTCCTCCCGCCGTGATAAAATTGAACGGCAATACCACATACAGCGCTATAGCGGAGACCGTTACCGCGCCCGCCTGTATCTTGCCTGTTCGCAAAGTAAAAACGACGATAGCACCGAGCAGCAGGAATCCTACAGTCATAGCGGCCAGATTTATAAGGCTCTCACCGGACACTATGCCCACCGCGATACCGAGGACAAGTCCTATAAGGCCGATAACGGTGATAAGTCGGAACAATCTTTCCTGAAGGGAATATTCCGGATCTTTAAGTAAAGTGTGAAAAAACGTCTTTTTTCTCATTTTTGCACTACGCCCTCCACACGCTGAGCAAGCGAAGATACCTTTGCCGCCGCCGATTCATATTCAAAATCGTCTACGTCTTTCTTTATTCCCTCCAGCAGCCGCTTTACGGCTATGCCGCGATAAGACGTACCGCTCAGCTCAGCTATCAGCTTTTGCGCGCTGTCCGCCTCATATGTATCGAACAGCCCGCGCAGCTCTTTGAGCTTTTCAATAAATTCCTCGCGTGATATTTCCTTAAATGCGTCCGGAGAAGTCTCCGCGTCTTTTTCCTTTATCCCGACCGCGGATCTTATCTGACGGACGGTTTTATCGTAAAGCGTCATCAGCGCGTCATGGTTTTTGCTTATATATGCCGTGTCGTTTTCTTTAGCGGCGCTTTCCATCTCACGCGCCGTTTCGGACAATTCGTCTGCTCCCACCATTTTGGAGGAGCTTTTCAGCGCGTGGACCTGTATGCGGTAATTATCTATATCCCCGCCGTCATAAAGCCGCTTGATGTCTTTAGCCTTATGCTCCGCGTCCTCGGCAAATTTGGAAAGCAATAACAGATAAAAATCCTTGTCTTTTCTGCAATAGGTAAGTCCGCCCTCGATATTTATTCCCGCGCTTGCTAACCTTGAAAACTCAGCGGGCAGCGGCTGTGTCGGCTGTGCCGGCTTAGCGGCAGGCTGTGCCGATTGAGCGGCAGGTTTCACCGACTGAGCAACAGGTTGCACCGATTGAACGGCAGGTTTAACCGACTGAGCAACAGGTTGCACCGACTGAGCAACAGGTTTCGCCGATTGCGTAACAGGCTGTTCCTCCGGTCTATCCATATATTTTATACGCGATTTTGGCAGCACCTTTCTCAATACCCTTTCAAGTTCCGGAGTTTCGACCGGCTTCGACAAAAATTCATCAAAGCCCTCCCGCAGGAACATTTCGCGCGCGCCGCTCACCGCATTCGCGGTAAAAGCCACCGCCGCGAACGTATCCTTAGAGGTGCTTTTTAATTTTCTTATTTGTTTAAGCGCTTCGATACCGTCCATTTCCGGCATCATGTGATCCATCAGGATAAGGTCAAATTCCTCGTTTTGGCATATCTCGACAGCCTCTGCGCCGCTTCCGGCGGTATGGACGTCCATATTATAATCTTTAAGTATGCCCTCCGCTACCATTCGGTTCATCGGCTCGTCGTCCACTACCAACACGCGAACGTCGGGACAAAGCATACGCGTATTATGGATAGGCTCGCCGCTTTTTACGGAGGAATTGAGCATATTCACCACGGGCAGCGCATAAAACGGCTTGTAAAGCACCTTCACCCTGCTGCTCTTCCTCGGAAGATAACCGGCGCTCGCCACTACTATCACCTGTATGCCGTTGTCCAGCGATTCTAAGTAATCCGCGGCGGATTCGTATTCCTCCGCGGCAATGAACAAATGGGTCAGCCGATAGGTAGATACCAAGGTTTCCACCTCGTCGGCGGCAAATACCCTATGTATAGGTATATCCAGCTCGCGCGCGGTATTGGCTATCATCTCATTATAGAATTTCTTGACCTGCGGTATCTTGTATTTTTCCGGTATAAGGTAGCAGCCGAGGCAAAGTCCCGACGGGTCGGATATCTTCATCGCGGCGGATCCGTCCGATATTTTCTGAGGTATGCTGACCGTCACGGTCGTACCTGTGCCGACGCCGCTTTCAACATGGATAAATCCCTCCATCGCCGACACCATTCCGTATACTATCGGCAATCCCAAACCAAGCCCGCCGACCTTGCGCTCGCGTCCGCCGCTGGACTGGTAGAACCTCTCGGTTATCTTGGAAAGGCTTTCCGCGTCCATTCCTATTCCGGTGTCCCTCACCTGTATGCACAAATTTACGCCGTACTGCTTTCTTATCGTGTATATCCTGACGTAAACGCCGCCCTCCTCGGTAAATTTAAGGGCGTTTTCCACTAAATGCGTTATTATGCGTTTTACCTTTTTGCCGTCGCCTATAAGCACGGAGGGCATTTTCGCCTCCACATCGAAGATAAGCTCCAGCCTCGCTCCGACGTCGTTCATCTTATTTTCGGTTATGACGTCGTTTACCAGCGAGGTTATCATATAGCTGTCCTCGCCCGCGGTCATTCTTCCGGTATCTATCTCGGTGTAATCCAGTATATCCTCTATCTGATTAAACAATCTGTAGCCCGCTTTCTGAACGGAGAGCAGGTTTTCTCTTTTTACGCTGTCGGTCTCGTTTTTGAGCATAACGGCGGTAAGTCCCGTCACCGCGTTTATCGGCGTGCGCAGCTCATGCGAAACATTGGTAAGAAAATCCTCCGTGCGGCGGTTTTCCTCCTCCAGCTTTTCTATCATCTGGGCGGTCTCTCTTTGCTCGCTCCTGCGCCTCTCCCGCCAGTCCGTCGGGATAACCTTTTCCGTCGTATCGCTCGTGGTGGTATCTCGCGCCGGTCACCAGCTTCGGAAATTCCTGTATCCTGCTGAGTATGTTATCGCCCAGCACCGGATGAGTTTTCATTATCTCATATTCTTCCTCGGTAAGACCGGACGGCTTATTGATTATCGCGTCGGGTATTCCTATCTTGCCCACGTCATGCAAAAGCCCTATCATGTATATCTCGTCCTGCTCGTCCTTTGAAAAGCCCGCCAGCGACGCTATCCTGCGGGAATAATCCGCCACCCGCGCGGAATGACCGTTCGTGTATGTATCCTTTGCGTCTATCGCGCCGGAAAGCGCCATGACTATCTGGATCGACAGCTTTTCCAAACGGTTGCTCTGCACCGTGACCTCGTGTGTCTTTTCCTCTACCTCATGCGCAAGATCCGCCTGTAATCGGGTAAGCTCTATTATATGGCTTATCCTCAGCAGCAGCACGTCCGGCAAAAAAGGCTTTTTGATAAAATCTATCGCCCCCGCTTTAAGACAGCGCGTTTCGGTATCGCTGTCGTCATCGGAGGTAAGAAAGATCACCGGTATATTCGCCGTCGCCTCGTTTTCCTTTATCAGGGCAATAGTTTGAAACCCGTCCATGCCCGTCATGTAAACGTCCAGCAGGATAAGCTCCGGCTTATTCGATTGTAAAAACCTTATGGCGGCCTCGCCCGATTTCACACAGCTTATGCGCATTCCCTCGGCGCTGAGTATATTATTCGCCATAGTAAGGTTTGAAACATCGTCGTCTACGACCAGTATCCAGCTGTCCATGATCTGCACTCCGTCCGACGAATCGCCGAACCGTTTTACGGTTATATCCCTGTATTAAAAGATTTGCCACCAAAAACAATTATAATCCATGTTAATTATACTATTATTTGCAAAAAATGTCAATGTTTTTTTGATACCGAGCAGACATAGAAAGTGAATAATTTTACATAATAAAAAAAGCTCTGCCGTACAGCGAATTTTCACCAAATTTTACATATCATAAATTGAAAATGCGCGTAAATAATAAGTGTGCAAGGTCAAAAGACATTGCACTAACGCAATTTTAATGGAGGAAATTGATATGTCCAGCAATAACAACAACAGAAACAAGGCAGCTCTGAACGGTATAAAGATGCAGGCTGCTAATGAAGTAGGCGTACCCCTGAAGGACAACGGATACAACGGCGACCTCACCGCTAAGCAGGTGGGCAGCGTTGGCGGTCAGATGGTAAAGAAAATGATCGAGTCCTACGAAAATGCTAACAAGTAACACTTAACAACGAGACCCGACGCAATATGCGTCGGGTCTCAAATTTTATTCATGTGAATATTTATCCCGCATTTCTACCGCGAGCTTATCACAGCGCTCGTTTTCGGGGTGTCCGGCATGGCCTTTTATCCAGCGAAATTCCACCTTGTGCATATCGAGCAGCGGCAGCAGCTTTTCCCAAAGGTCGACGTTCTGCGCGGGCGACTTATCGGATTTTATCCAGCCCTTTTTCTTCCAGCTGTATACCCAGCCTTTTGTGATACTGTCTACCACATATCGGCTGTCGGTAGTGAGAATTACCTCGCAGGGGTATTTCAGCGCGGACAATGCCGAGATCACTCCCATAAGCTCCATGCGGTTGTTGGTGGTGGAAGGCTCTCCGCCGGATATTTCCTTTTCCTTTCCCATGCAGCGCAGTACCGCCGCATATCCTCCCGGGCCGGGATTATGACTGCACGCGCCGTCTGTGAATATTTCCACCAGCATATATTATCCTTTCTCTGCGGCTTTTTCCTTTCCGCCGAATATACGGGCGGACGCTTTTCTTTGTACTTTCAGTATAAATCCGCACAGCCGCCGCTCATTTAATCCGATAGCCACCGCAGTCAGCAGCGTTATTCCCACGCAGATAAATAATACTATGATTATCGGCGTCGGCAGCATTCTGAGATCAAGCAGCCTATCTCCCAGCAGATATATGCCCAGCGCAAAGCCGCCCATCAAAAACGCCAGCAGCCCTATCTTCCACGGCTTTAACGGTATACATACCCTTATCAGCACCACGAACGCCGCAAAGCCTATCGCGATTATCGCAAGCGTTCCGGCATACGGCTCAAACTCGGCATAGCTCATTATCCCGGCAGAGTCCAGCACCGTCCGCGCTATCGCTATAAGCACGAAATTCAGCGTCATTATAAGTCCGTACAGCACCGAGCGCGGCAATACGTTATCTATGAATCTGCCCTTTACTATATTGAAATTCGGCTCTAACGCAAGGATAAAGGACGGTATGCCGTTTGTGAATACGTTTATCAAGGTGAGCTGTATCGCCTGGAGCGGGTACACCATCGGCATAAAGCAAAACATCAGCGCCGCTAAAAACGAATAGACGGTCTTGTATAAGAACAGCGTGCCGGAACGCTCGATATTGTTTATCGAACGTCTGCCCTCGGCTACTATTTTCGGCATGGAGGCAAAGTTTGAATCCAGCAATACGATATTAGACACGTTGCGCGCCGCGTCGCTGCCCGACTGCATAGCCACCGAGCAGTCCGCCTCTTTGAGCGCCAATACATCGTTTACGCCGTCGCCGGTCATCGCCACCGTATGGCCCTGCGCCCTTAACGCCTTGATAAGCCCCAGCTTTTGATCCGGCGTTACGCGTCCGAATATGCGGTATTTCTCCGCCGCCTCGGTAAGCTGCTCGTCGGTTTTTATAAGCGACATATCTACATAATTATCGCTGTCGGCAAGCCCCGCGCGCCTTGCCACGCCGGACACCGTCACCGGATTGTCGCCGGAGATTATCCTGATATCCACGCCCTGCTCGGCAAAATATCTAAGCGTTTTGGGCGCTTCTTTTCTTATCTTGTCGCTTATCTTGATAAGCGCCGCGGGTACTATCCCGTCCGGCAGCTCTTTATTCTCATAATCGGGAGGATTTGCGGAATAAGCGATAAGTATAACGCGGTATCCGCCCTCCGATTCCTTTTCTATCCTTTCTTTCAGCTGCTGCGGCATTTTTTCTTTAAGGATAAATTCCGCCGCGCCCATTATATAAGTGATATTGTCATATTGTGCAAGGCTCCACTTTTTCGCGGAGGAAAACGGTATGCTGCCAAGGCATTTTCTGCCGCTAATAGCGGGATATTTTGCCTTTATCGCCTCATAAGTGGGGTTTTTATCGTTTAACGCGGACATCAGCGCGGTTATCATCTCGTCGGGATCGCTGTCCTGGAGCGGGATAACGTCCGTTACCTCCATGCTCCCCTCGGTTATCGTGCCGGTCTTGTCAAGACACAATACGTCCACCCGCGCAAGCGTTTCCACGCAGTATAAGTCCTGCGCTAACGTCTTGTTCGTCGCAAGCCTTATCACGCTTACCGCCATTACCATGCTTGCCATAAGCACCAGTCCCTCCGGTATCATGCCTATTACGGCGGACACCGTGGACACTACCGCCTCGGCAAAGGTAGAACCGTTAAACAGCATTTCCTTGCCGAACATCAGCAGTATCATCGGAATTATGCAGACGCTTATAACTTTAAGCACGTTATTTATCGATTTGAGCATTTCGGAATTGTTTTTCTTTATGTATTTCGCGCCGCTGGTTATCTTAGTCGCGTAATTATCGCTGCCTACCCGTATCGCCTGCGCTTTCGCGTCGCCGCAAACGACAAAAGAGCCGGACAGCAGCTCGTCGCCCTCCCGCTTGGTGACCGGGTCGCTTTCGCCGGTTATAAGGCTCTCGTTCACCTCTATCTCGCCGCTTCTTACGACGCTGTCCGCGCATATCTGGCTGCCCGCGTCGAGCAGCATAAGCTCGTCGAGCACTACCTCGCTTACCGGAATTATCTCCTGCTTTCCGTCGCGAAGCACCGTCGCTTTCGGCGCGGAAATAAGCGAAAGCCTGTCCACCGCGCGTTTTGAGCGTATCTCCTGGAATATACCTATCGCGGTATTGCATATTATCACGCCTAAAAACAGGCAGTTTTTAAGAGAGCCTACCGCAACTACAAAAGCGGCAAGCACGACGTTTATAAAATTAAAAAAGGTAAAGCAGTTATCTATAAATATCTGTTTTATTGATTTACTGGGTATGTTGAAATCTCCGTTTATCCTGCCGTCCGCCGCGCGTTCTCTTACCTGCTGCGCGGACAGCCCCATATCCATATCGGTAAATTTGTCCTGCATATCTTCGCTTTCTCCGTCCGTTTGACGGGTGATGAATAAATTTCATTATACAGTATACCATTTATATGTGAAAATTGCAAGAATATTTTGAATGATAGCATAGGCATGCGGGAGTCGAACCCAAGTCGGTTTTTACGGGCATCTTTCCGCCAATACTGCGTCAACCTCGCTCGGCATACGCAAGTATGCCTTCGTTCGGTTTCCTTGTCTTGACGAAAATCTGCTCCGTAAAAACTGCTATGCACCTCACGGCGAAAGATTTTGGAGATAGTTTTGTTCCTTGCGACGCAGGCAGGCTGGCGCCTGTCAAGGAGCAAGGGGCAAAAATAGCCCAAAAGAATCGTCGTGAGGCGGCTCGGGTTCGATTCCCGCATGCCTAGCCGCGTTAAAACGCCGCCTTTTACCGTCGCCGTCGGGGTTTGCCGAATATGGCAGCAGCGCCGTCAAAGCCTTAAAAATCGGAAAGAACGCGGCTTTACAGTATAGGGAGAAAACTCACCGGTTGTGCAATTTACACAAAATTCGCCTTAATTTTTCTACACAAATATTTCAAGTTTCACGAAAAAGGGATTGTTTTTTTTATGATTTCAGTATATAATGAAATTATCTCTAAATTATCGCTTATGAAAGGACGGTTTTTTATGAAAACCTACAAATGCAAAAACATCCGCAATATCGCCCTGTGCGGACACGGCGGCAGCGGTAAGACTTCCGTCGCCGAGGGTCTGCTCTTTAAGTGCGGAGAGATCGAAAGAATGGGCAAAGTATCCGACGGAACCAGCGTCTGCGATTATGACGCTGACGAAATAAAGAGAAAGATATCGCTGAATACATCTTTGGCATACTGCCAGTGGAAAGACGTCAAGATAAACATTCTCGACACTCCCGGACAGTTTGATTTCGCTGCGGGGATGTATGAGGGCATAAGCGCCGCGGAAAGCGTCGTTATCACCTTGCCCGCAAAGGACGGCGTTCAGGTAGGCACGATAAAGGCTTACCGCGAGGCGGTAAAGCGCGGCAAAGCTACCATGTTTGTCGTTACGAGAATGGAAGAGGAAAACTCAAACTTCTACAAATGCCTTGAAGAGCTCAAGACCGAGTTCGGTCCTTCCATCTGCCCGATAGTCGTACCCTTTGACAAGTACGGCACGGTGGAAAGCTACATAAATCTTCTGGAGATGAAGGCTTACACCTACGACGCCGGAGTTCCCACCGAGGTGGAAATGCCCGCGTCGGAAAACCGGCTCAAGGGCTTGCGCGCGGCTATGGCGGAGGCAGTTGCGGAAACCGATGAAGAGCTCATGATGAGATATTTTGAAAACGAGGGTGAGGATTTCACCGAGGCGGAGCTGGTAAAGGGTCTGCACGACGGTATCCATAACGGCGACATCACTCCGGTGGTATGCTGCTCCGGCGATACCTTAGCCGGTATAGACATGATGCTCAACACCATCATATACATGCTCCCGAGTCCCGATGAGCGCGGCGGCGAGCTGCTGTCCGACGGCAGCAAGCTTGATTACGACGAAAGCAAGCCGCTGGCGGCCAAGGTATTCAAGACCGTTGCCGACCCGTTCGTAGGCAAGATGAGCTATGTAAAAATAGTTACCGGCACGATCACGGCAGGCTCCGATGTTTACAATCAGGCTACCGGACAGACCGAGCGTTTAGGCAAGCTGCTTACGCTCCAGGGTAAAAGATCCGAAGATATGGTAGAGGCTTACGCGGGCGATATAGTCGCAGTGACCAAGCTTTCCGCAAATACCGGCGACACGCTCACCGCGGTTGGTGAAAACGTTGAATTTGCAAGAGAAGTGTTCCCCGTAGCGTGCTATTTCAAGGCAGTAGCAGCCAAGAACAAGAACGACGAGGGCAAGATAAGCAACGCTATCCAGCGTATGATAGAAGAAGATCGCACGCTCAATTATTTCCATAATCACGAAACGCACCAGCGTATTCTCGGCGGACTGGGCGAGCAGCATCTTGACGCCGCTATCGCTAAGATGAAAACGAAATTCGGCGTTGAGGTGGAGGTATCCGACCCGCGCATAGCTTACCGCGAATCGATACGCAAAAAGGTCTCCGCCGAGGGCAAGCATAAGAAGCAGTCCGGCGGTCACGGTCAATACGGCCATGTAAAGATAGATTTTGAGCCTTGCGAGAGCGACACGCTGGTATTTGAAGAAAAGGTGTTCGGCGGCAGCGTGCCTAAGAATTACTTCCCCGCCGTTGAAAAGGGCTTACAGGAAAGCACCGCGCACGGCGTACTGGCGGGCTATCCGGTGGTAAACCTCAAAGCTACTCTGCTGGACGGTTCATATCACCCGGTAGACAGCTCCGAGCAGGCGTTCAAAATGGCCGCTCATATCGCTTACAAAACCGGTCTGGTAAACGCTTCTCCCTGCCTGCTTGAACCTATCTGCAACGTCACCATTACGTTAGACGACGCCAGCACCGGCGACATCATGACGGTAATAAATAAGCGCAGAGGTACGGTACTGGGTATGAACCCCTCCGAGGAGGAAAAGGGCATGACAGTGCTCCAGGCGCAGATACCGCAGGCCGAGATAACCGACCTTGCGACCGTTATCCGTCAGATAACCCGCGGCATGGGTCATTTCACCGCCGAGTTTGAACGGTACGAAATGCTCCCTCAGGCGCTGGAGGCGGACGTTATCGCTAACGCTCCGAAATTCTCCGAATACGAGGGATAATAAAACTACAAGCTGAAAAATTCTCCCCTGCATACAAATGCAGGGGAGAATTTTTGTATAGGGGAGAATTTTTTGTATATCGGTAAGATCAGGCTATTTGTATACTGTCTATCAGATTTTGTATCATATCGGAAAAGCCGTCGTCCCAGCCGCCCTGAGAAAAGGACAGCGTGTACAGCATATCTCCCGATTGTATCGCGTATTGATAGATAACCGTGTCGGTGGTCATCATGGAATATTTGCCGGACACCTGCATAAACACGGCGGGTTTGCCCGCGACCTTGATATGCTGAAAGTCTATAAGCTGGAAATCCGTCATCATCGTCTGATAAGTGCCGAGCATCTGGTTTTCGGTGGTTTCCTCCACGTCGGTATAGGTCGTGGCGGCGACGAGGTTAAAATTATTGTAGGGAAAATCCTCGTTGTCAAACTGCCAGGCAAGCCCGTTATCGGTCATTTTCCAGCCGTCCTCCAGCGCAAAGGAAAATGCGTCGTCGGGTAAGGAAAATCTGCCGTTTTCTACATATACATGCTCCTTTTCCGGTGCGGAGGTCTCAGCCTTTGTGCTGTCGGGCACGCTTTCGGGTTCGGACGGGGTAACGCTTTCCGGTTCTTCTACAGAGCTTACGGTGGTATCCGAAACATCCACGCTGCTTTGCGCGGCGTTATCACAAGAGCATAATATAACGGCGAGCGACGCCGTCAGTGCCGCTGCCAGTGCTGTTTTTACAAATCTATTCATATAAATTCTCCTTGAACTAATTTAAGCATATTCTAGCATAATATACGAAAAAAGTCAATGAAAACCTTGTGAAAACGTCTTGACATTTGTCTGAATACGTGATAAAATTGCATTTACAGTCCATACGGGGCCGTAAAGGTTTCGACGGGGGCGAAGAAGTCGGTAAAGCACGCAGAGTCCGCCCGAACTCTTCAAAACGGGCAACTTAAAATTAAACGCAGACAACAGATCTGAGTTAGCAGCTGCCTAAGGCACTGCCGTCCGCGTGAGGAACGCTGCGGCCTCACTCCGGGCGTCGACCAGCAGCCAACATTTTCGGTGAGAGCCTTGCAGCCGTTAATGTATCAAAGGGCTACCAAAACGGCGATCCTGTCAGTCGGAGCGTCGCGAGGGAATTTCAAACGACTTGACTAAGCGTGTAGAAAAGCCGCCGGACTTGCTTTCGGACAGGGGTCCGATTCCCCTCGGCTCCACCAGTACTCCCACATCTGTATATACGGGTGTGGGATTTTTCAAAAACTCCCCTCATTACAGCTGTAAAAGGCTTATAATGAGGGGGAGAGTTTTTATTTATTCAAATTTGGTGGGTATTTTCGTTCTTCAAGCGAATATTAATTTATCTTTATAGCTTTTAACACCTCCTTTTTGGATACGATATAGCATAACGCGGCGGTAAATATTGTAAGGAAAACGCATAACGCAACCGTACCTATGGCAAGTCCGAGTATAGGCAGGAAATAATAGGTCACCGTTCTTTCTATCGCAAATGCCGCCGATAACAGCGCCGCTGTCCCGCCCGAAAAAAGTATCACTTTCATATTCGACAGCGCCGACAGCTTTACCAGCAAAGCGGGAGCCGCGCCTATCTCATTTAACAGGTAAAGGCTGCGCATATCTCCTTTGGTCTTTAGCTTTGCCGAGATAATTACCGCCGCTGCCGTCATCAGCTCAAAAATGAATACTACAAGACCGAAGCTGATAAGGCCGGACGTAAAGGCTTGCTTATATTCCTCCCGCTGTCTTATCCTGTTATCCAGCGACGTATATTGACTTTTTGCGGTAACTGCCTCCGCCTTTTCGACGGCGGTTTTTACAAGCTCCTTATCGTCGGTATCGGGAACGGCAAGGCTTACCTCGTCGTATTTTGCCGCCTTGTGGATATTTGAAAGATAATCGACGCACAGCACGAAATAATTGCAATCAGTGACCGCGCCTACCGTATACTCGTCCTTATGGAACAGGAATTTTTCCGGATCCTCCGCCGGCTTTTCGGGATCGACGCTGCTGACTGTCAGTATAGTGATCTTATCGCCTACGTTAAAATATTCCTCCGGCGCAACTATCGCCTTGCCGCTTTCAAATTCGTTTTTGTCTATGCCCTCCACGTCGAAATCGCTTGCTAAACCGTCGTATTTTCTTATGCAGATGTCAAAATTTTGCATAAGATAATCGTCTTTAGTTCCGCCCGCCGCCTTAAGCGCATATTCAAGCGTCGGGGTCTCCTTTTCGTTAAGGCAGCTTGCCTGCTCCATATATCTTTCCAAAGCCGGATCATAATCCGACGTATCATAAAAGACATAAGCGCCGATATTTACGCTCATTGAAGCGCGGGCAACTTTCAACCCCGCGTCGGTAAGCTCTTTGAGATTTTCCGCCGACACGCCCGAACCCTCCGGCTGATTGATATTATACGTCTGCGGTCCCGCGCCGCCGCCGGGTATATAGAATATGAGATCCTCGCGGATATCCTGTTCATCTAACGCCACCGGCTGAAACGTATTTATCAGCATCATCTGAGAACCGAGCAAACCCACGCACGCAACAATAACACACAAAAACATCAGCAGACCGGATAAAAGCTTTTGAGAAAAGTTGAGCCGCGCCTGCGCTTTCTTCCAAAGCTTTATTATCGAGCCGTCCTCGCCGAAAGGTCTTACATACCGTTTCTTGAATTTTACGTTCTTACCTTTGGCGGCTTTTTTGGCTTTTACAAAATATTTGATTATCGACGCAGCAAAAGCGAGCAATATCACCGCAGAGCATACCGCGCAGCCGATGATCGCATAGTCGGTGTCATATACGAAAATAATTTCCTGCTCTAACATTATCGAAGAGATGACCCGACAGAAAACAAAGCTTATAATATACCCCAGAGCGCTGCCGATAAGCGAAGCGGATATCATCATTGCAAGCGCGACGATAAGATATATGGGTATACATTTTTTAAGCGGCATTCCTATGCGGCCGAGCAGACGGACGTATTTATCGTAATCGTTCATTATGTACTGTAAAACGCCGTATATCCCCAGTATCATTATTATCACGATGAACACCGCTAACGGGATAGTTATCACCTTTATAGAATCCATCTGCGCTTTTATGCCGGAGCTGTCCAGCATCACCAATGTATCACTGAACTCTCCGCCGAAATATCTGCCGTTTTGGGGTGTATGGCTGCACATAACGTCGATATAGTCCGGCGCTTGGCTGTTATCTTTGACTGTCAGGATCACCGGCGGCGGATATGTAAATGATTTTTTGCTGACGTCGGTGCGCTGCCAGTTCATAAGATAACTTTCCACCTTGCCGCATAATGTAAAGGTTTTTTCGGTCGGCTTGCCGTCCTGCTCGACGGTGACGGTAAAGCTGTCGCCTATATCCGCGGTAAGCCCCAGCGCGGAGTATACGCTTTCCTCTACTGCAGCCTCCCCCTCTTTTTCGGGAAATCTGCCCTCTGTCAGCGTTCTGTGCTTGCTGTCAAGCACGCTTTTGGGCATATAGCCTATGTAATATTTATTATCCAGCGTTTTAGAGTAAACAGCGTCATATCCGCAAAAACCTGTCATTTCTCCCGACGTTTCGGATAAAAATTTTTCCGTTTGGGTAATATCGGCGTTGTAGATAATGCCCGCTTCCTCACCGTAGGTTTTGAGAGTATTATTTTCAACGGTTTTCGCATAGCAGCTGTTATACGTTAGCGACGCTTGAAACGCCGCCGCAAAAAGCGATATCACCAGCACGCCAAGCAACGCCGTCCATTTATGTGCTTTTATAAATCTGCTTGCGATAAAAAAGGAGCTTCTCACAAGGATCACTCCCTTTCGCTTACATTGCCGTCGTTTATGGAAATCATCCTGTCCATCTGTGCAGCGACGCTGCTGTCATGGGTAACTATAACAAGAGTACAGTTAAGCTGTGAGGAAGTCTGCTTCAACAGTTCTATCACCGCTTTACTGCTCTTTTTATCAAGATTTCCCGTCGGTTCGTCGCAAAGAACGACCGACGGTTTATTTGTAAGCGCTCTTGCTATAGCAACGCGCTGCTGCTGTCCGCCCGAAAGCTCGGAGGGATAGCGGTCAAGCCGGCCGTCTATTTCCAGTATCTCCGTCACCGAGCGGATATACGCTTTATCCGGCTTTTTGGAATCCAGCAAGGCGGGGACGATGATATTTTCGTAGGCGGTAAGCTCCGGTATCAGGTCATACGCCTGAAATACCCGCCCTATGTTTTTAAGCCTGAACGACGCGAGCTTGTTCGGGTCGTCAAACGGCAATTCCTCTCCGTCATAGCTTACCACTCCCATAGTAGGAGCGTCCAACCCGCCCATGACGTTAAGCAGCGTGGTTTTTCCCGAACCGCTCGGCCCTACAACAGCGATATGCTCGCCCTGCGATATGGTAAAGCTGCATTTCTTTACCGCCTGCACCAGCGTTTCGTCTTCACCGTAGTTTTTGGTTAGATCTTTTACTGAAATTTTCATGATGTTAGTTCCTTTCAAATTGAATGTTGATAAGATGTTGTAAATATTTTTATAAAAATAAGTTTTTTTAGCTAAATTCACCCCCTCCGTAAATCAAAACTGTATTACTCCAACTAATACAATTATACATTACCTTTTCTGTTTTGTCAAGGTCTTGAATAAAATTTTTATTTACAGCAAAAAACCGGCTCCGCTTGAATTGCGAAGTCGGTTTTTGCTTGATTTAATTTTAGGTCGAGCCGTGGTTTTTATTTTATGAGCTACTGCTGCGACGGGTCCGATATTTTGATAAATCCGGTGCGCCTAAGCGTTACGGTAAAGGTCACGACTCTGTCCAGCGTTCTGTCCGTTTCGTCGGGGAATGTTTCTTCCATTATCCTGACAATATCTGCGATGGTGTTTTCACCGTTGATGTTTTGCCATACAACGGTGCCGTACTTATCCAGTGCGATATGGCTGACGCGCGGCTTTTTGAAAAATTTCTGCGCGATACGGTTATAAAAACCTTTATGCTCCATATCCACCTCGGCCATGCCGTCATATCGGTGAGCCGCCACGGGTGTTTATCGTCGTGTACGGGGATCTGATCCATGTAATTTGCCGGTATTTTCCTCTTTTTTGCCATTACTTCTTATTCTTCCCCGCTTATTTCCTCTTCTTTCGCTTTTCTTTTATTCTTTCCGCCGAATATGAACGCAAACATCACAGCGATAAGTATTGCAAAGAATCCGAGGCCGCCCCAGTTGCCCAGAACTCCGTCGAGGCTCATATTAACGCCGAATACGGTACATATCGCCAGAATGATCCCGACTATTCCCTCTCCGGCTATCATTCCCGACGAATACAGTACGCCGTTGTCAACGACCTCTTTACGTCTTGTTTCCGATTTGAACTTGCGCTTTTCGACACAAAATCTGATAAGTCCGCCGACCATTATAGGTATGGATAAATGTATGGGCAGATACAGACCGAGCGCAAACGGCAGTACCGGCACTCCGATAATTTCAACGACTATCGCGATAAATACACCGGTGAATACGAGTCCCCACGGTAAATTGCCGCCCATAACGCCCTCGACTACCATTTTCATAAGCGTAGCCTGCGGCGCGGGAAGCTCCGGCGAACCGTAAGACCATGCCGCATTCAACAAATTCAGCACGCCCGCTATTGCAAGTCCCGCCGCTACAGTGCCGATAAGCCCGCCGAGCCTATCGTCTGCACCATGTTGTTTTCAAGGATAGACTTTCTGCGCATAATTACGCGGATAACGCCCATTGATATTACCGCCGCAGGTATAGACGCGGAAACGGTCATACCTACGCGCAGTCCCAAATACGCGTTTGCCGCGCCGAACACCACAGCGAGAATTATGCCAAGGATAATAGCCATCGGTGTAAACTCAGGTACGACTTTATCCGACGGAATGTAAGGCTTGAACTTCTAGTTTTGGTTTTTCACTTTGTTTCCCCTTTTTCCGTTTTTTGGAATTTTATTTGCTATCATTTTATCATATATAAATAAAATCGTCAATAAAAATTATCCGTTGTCAAGGTGTATGTACTCTTTCAGAATACTAAGGCTATCGTTTGGTATTAAAAATATCCAAATACCGTCCAAAAATGAAAACATTATAGAAAATTTCTTGACATAAAGTTTACAATATAGTAAAATAAAATTAACAAAAATGTTTGTTGATTAGCGTTTTTCCGCACTATTCAAAGCAGTATCGCCAAGGCTGTATTAAGGAATTTAACGACTATCTCGATTCCGAGATAGAAAAAAATTCCGTTATCTATTGAGTTTTTTATAGAAAGGATACGATGATGTTGTTTTTTATATCTGCCGCAGAATTTATAAAAAAGCTGTTTTCCTCCGCTTTGGATATAATTACCCTGTTTTTCGTAAGGACGTCCCGCGACGAAAAGCGTTGGGAGCAGCCTGATCTCGATTCAAACAGAGATATCAAAGCGGGTAAATCGGACTTTATCCAAGCGGTAAACAAAAACGCGAAAATATTTCAGATAAAAGATATATACGTCGGTATCAAGGGCAGCAAAGCCATACTGAATATTGATTTTGCGGCGGTGACCGCTCCCGATGGTGAGCGGACGGTGTTATCATACATATACGACCGCGCACATTTTGCCTATCGCTTTACTTTGGGATATGATTTTAAGCCGTATTCCGGAAAATCCGCGCCTTTTTTCAAAAATGTAACAGGCGTTATTGACAATGTTTTATCCCAATACGGCATAAATACTTCTCTTGGCGATAAAAAAATACGCATGAAAATTGAATATGCGCCGCATTATATGGCATACAGCGCACTGGCAGAGGTATATAACAAGCTGGCGGAAACTATGAAGCGGCAGGAAACGAAATTAAGAGCGCTGCTTAACAATTGTAACGCAGAACTGGCGATAACGGATAACATCAGAAAGTTTGCAAAGTCCGAAAATTACTCTCCGGCGATGCTGTTAGTCTGCCGCACCAAGGCGGCGCGGGAAAAGTCTGACGAAGCAGGACTTTTATCCTGTGTAAGAGAAGAGACCGAGTTTATCTCCGAAAAGCTCGGTTTGACAGATATGCTGAAAAATATTGAGTATTGCGAAGTGGTATGGGAGAGCTTGAGCGGCAGACAGGGGACTCTGCTGAGGCTTGACAATAATTTTTTATTTGAAAGATAGCTTAGGCATGCGGGAGCCGAACACGAGCCGCCTCACGACGATTCTTTTGGGCTATTTTTGCCCCTTGCTCCTTGACAGGCGCCAGCCTGCCTGCGTCGCA
>CANQKE010000041.1 GCA_947624435.1 uncultured Ruminiclostridium sp. | reverse complement strand
ACTTATCGGATTTTGTCAAGCACTTTTTTCATCTTTTTCAAAATTTTTTTCAAAGCCCCAAAAATGCTTGCCTCTAATCAGGCTTCCCACCGCTTTTATTTAGCGGTTTCCTGCCCCCTCTCCGAGCGTGCTTGTCTATTATAGCACTATTTTTTACGGTTGTCAACACCAAATTTCAAAAAAATGCGTATAAAACCAACTGCCAAATTTCCGATTTTTTAGGCAAAATTACCATTGTGATCTATTATGTGCTTTTTTTAAGCAAAATATACTCGCTCAAAAAAGCAAAAAAGCCGCTAAACGCGGCAATTCTGCTGATGTCAAGACTCCTGCTCTTCCGAAAGCTCGGAGATTATCCTAACAAAGCTGTCAACGTCGCTGAAATCCCTGTAGACCGAGGCAAAGCGTATATACGCCACCTTGTCGATATCTTTCAGCCGGTGCAGTACCAGCTCGCCTATCTCGTCGGAGGTGACCTCGCTGCGCAGCTCGTTCTTAAGCTGGACTACGATATCCTCGACCATGTTCTCCAGCGTTTCGATCTTGACCGGACGCTTTACCGTCGCGCGGCAAAGCCGGTTTATCAGCTTATCCCTGTCAAACGGCTCGATGCTCTTGTCCTTTTTCACCACCATCAGCGGGATATGCTCGACCGCCTCGTAAGTGGTGAACCTGCATTTGCATTTGTAGCATTCTCGCCTGCGGCGTATCCTGTTATCCGTCGGGCGGGAATCTATCACCTTGCTGTCCTCATATCCGCATTCCGGGCATTTCATAATATCACTCCTTATATAAGAATAAAATCATTTATTCACAGCTTCGTGCTTTTTCAGCATTTCTCCGAGAGTATCGGCGCAGCCGGTAAGCTCGTCGTATGAGCTGTAATTCTCCCGATAAAGCTCCACTATCATCGTGCCGTCGTATCCGAGTCTGTCCATACTGCGAAACAGCCGTTCAAAGTCAAAATTGCCCTTTCCTATCGGCAGACAGTCGGACTTCTCACCGCCGTCGCTGACATGAAGATGTACTATCTTCTCCCCGATAGAATCCACCAGGTCGAAAGTGTCCACATTGCTCCTGCGCGCTTGTTTAAGGTCTATCACGAACCTTACCTCGTCTCCTAGCTGCCGTGACATTTTCTTCAAAAACTCCGGATCGCAGGATTTGCAGTAGCTTACGTTCTCCTGGGCGACGGTCACGCCGAATTCTTTACCTATCCGGTACAATTGCAGATATCTTTCCAGATAGACATCGTCCGGCACTTTAGAACTGAGTATCGCCCCGTGCAGCACGAAAATTTTCGCGGACAGCCGTCCCATCACCTCGAAATACTGTTTATACATATCTATAAGATATTCGGTTCGGCGGGGATAATTGCCGAACAAAAACAAAGTTTCCATAGGGGAGGAAAACGGATGTACGGACCTTACCGACACGTTGTATTTTTCTACCGTGGCAAGCATTTCGGAGAGTATTTCTCCCTCCAGCTCGTTTACCGCGTTCATAAATATCTCTACGTTTTTTATGCCGCGAACGGCAAGCTCTTTAAGCGCCTTTTCCGTTTCAAGCGGATAAAGACACGCGGTTGAAACGCCAATATTCATAGTCGTTACCCGCTTTCTGCAAACGCCGAAAGCAGCGCTCCTTTCGTCAGGATATAATTTTTAACATTCCCAAAACATTTATTACGAGCGGCGCGATATATACTATCAGTAAAACCGCGCAGCACAGCGCATAAACTCCTATCCTGCATATCCCGTCCAGCCTGTCGGTGATCTTTTTAAGGCGATCTCGGAATATCAGCCAAAGCACGAACAACGCTGTTCCCACAAAGGTTATGATAAGGCCTATATTGAACCCGCGCGGGGTGAAATACAGCCGTACATTGTTCTCTCCGTCTTTCAGCTTTACCGCGGTAAAGCCGGTCATCACACGGTAAATGTCGGTCTTTTCGCCGTTTATCGAAGCGTCAAAGCCCTCGTCGTACGGCACGGGTATAAACAGCCACTGACCGTCCTTTGCGTCGGCTATCTGCCAGGTGAGCTCTCTGCCGTTTACGTTCATATCGGCTCCCTTTGCGCCATTGATAACGTCGGTCAGCACCTCATGCGATAAGCCGAAAACGCCGAAGCTCTTGCAGGACACGGTGCGTTCTACCTTTACCGCAATGCTTACCTTTTCATTCTCGAATGTGCCGAGTTGGAGCATGCCGTTGCTGTCCTGCGAGGGGTAATATGCGTCCGCATACTGCCCGTTGATATACAGCGAAAAGCTCTGGTTGATATGCTCGGTCAGCCGTCTTGATACAAGATCGAAGCAGTCAAAATATAACGTCTGCTTTCCCTTGACGTCTATATCATAATAAAGATAGCTGTCATCGCTGCCCTTTGTCTTTAATATACTGTATTTCCCGCGGGAATTAAGCACCTGCGCGTCGTTAGCGCGGGTATACTTATATTCGGTAAACAAAGGCTTATCCGCCGCAAGCAAGGTTTCAGCGAGATATTCCTGTATCCCGACGCGGGTCATGTCCGGCAGCTCTTCGCACTGCGAAAGATCGCTGTCGGTTATAATCCCCGACGGCAGCAGATAATCATTCTGCCGTATCGTATATACGTTATCATGATATACATAATCGTCGCCGCCGTAATATTTTTCTATCGTGTATTTCACCGACATAAGCGCGTCGGAAAGCAGCGTGCCGCCGCTGCCGGATACCTCCATCCAATAGGAGGAATAGCCGAGCTTTTTCATGGCGAACATATAATCCTCCGAGGTGAGGGAGGTATAATGCGCTATCGTGTTATATCCCAGTCCGCCGAGCAGGTTAGCGTCGAAATATTTCCTCATCGCCTGCTTGTTTTTCACCCGGTAAAAGCCGTCGTCCGGTATCTTGTCCTCCAACACTATCGCCTGATCGTAGGTGGCAGGCTTATATGACGCGGCTGAAATATACACGTTTGTGTTGAACACGCCGGTAACTATCGCCATTATCATCAAGGCGGCGCAAAACGGCTTATATGACAGTCTGCCGGTAAGTCCCGCAAAAATTATATAGCCGAATATCGCCAGGAAAACGCCGGTCGCCGCAAATATAAGCAGGAACGAATCCATATTCCCGTGCAGCGTGGTGGAATATGCGTCTATGCTCTCCTGCACCGCGTAATAATATATAACGCTGCCTATTCCGGCGGCTGCACACGCTCCGAAGCATAGCACCAGATGCAGTACCGAGGACTTAAGCGCGAAATCCTCCGCCTTTACCCATTTGAGCTTTGCGGCGCAGACCGCCAGCATCATCAGCGTTGTGATATACCCGTACCTGACCGGAAAGGACATATAATCTCCGGTATGCCACATTTTATTTATCGGCTCAAACACCACCGGTATCAGCATAAGGATAAGCAAGGCGGTGTAGAATTTGCTTTCAAAGGTAACGCGGCGTGCAAAGAATACCACCACTGCCGCAATACCGAACGTCGTGCAGAATATAAGCGGCAGAGAAGTATATATCTCGGTGAAGATCGAACAGGTCGCCAGCCCGTTCAGAATATCCGCACCGCGCGCAGAGGACAGATACTGCGTAAAGGACGGCAGCCATACCACCGCCGATATAAGCGCCGCGATAACGCACCCTATCGCAAAGCGGGAGGCTATGCCTTTAGCGGCGGGCTTTTTGCGCTTTAAGAACAGGTATACCCCGAAGTACAAAACAGTAAACAATACCACCATGTAGCTGAGGTAATAGTTCAGCGCCAGCATTCCCACCAGACATAATATAAGCCCGATGTTGTTTTTATTTTTGGTAAGCGAGCGGAAAGATATCATCAGCAGCGGGAAGAAGTACATCACGTCCAGCCATATCGTGTTCTGATAAAACAGCATAAGATAGCCGCCGGTCGCGTACATCACGCTGAGCAATACAGTAAAAAATCCGCTCAGTCTTTTATGGCAGACTCTGAAATACAACGCCGCGGTAAGCGCGGCGACCGCCGCTTTTAATACCGTCAGCAGGTTCATGAATACCATCATGTCCGCCTTATCCACAAGGCAGGCGAGGAAAGTAAACGGACTGGAGATAAAGAACAAAAATACCCCGTAGAAATTCATTCCGGAAGCATTTTGCATATTAAGAAAGAAATCTCCCTTGCCCGCGAGTATATCCTTAAAATCCAGTATCAAAGGTACGACCTGCTGGCGCATATCGCACCATGCGAGCGTTTTTTCGCCGAACGGGTACAATCCGTTGCAAGCGAATACCGCCAGCAGCAGCACCGCCACGATAACAGGCGGGAATATAAGCACTAACGCCAAATCTATCCTGCTGCTTTTTGCTTTAAGCCCTGTTGGTTTTGTTGTTGTCATGTATACACCTTCCGTAAAAATAAAACGCTGCTGTCATATTGTAAGCTGTATTCTCAAAGCGTTAAAAACTGCAATTGCCGCCAAAAAGGCGGCAAGGCATAAAATTATCAGACCATAAGCTTCTTAGGATCGCGAACGGTGGAAGCTTTCTTGCCGCCGTTGTCAGAACGCTTGCGCTCGTCCTTGTCGGTGTAGCCCTTGCCGAATTTCTCCTGCCAGAGTACCCAGAGCGGACCGGAAATGCACAGCGAGGAATAAGTGCCGAATATCAGACCTATTACCATCGGGATAGCGAAGGACATTATCGAGGTCACTCCGCATATCGAGCAGACAACGCAGATAGACAGCACCGCCATACCGGTGGTTATCGTCGTGTTGAACGAACGCCTCAGCGACTGGGTGATACTGAGGTTTACAAGGTCTCTCAGCGGCATCGACGTGCCGTACAGCGTGCGGTTCTCACGAACGCGGTCGTATACGACTATCGTGTTATTTATCGAGTTACCGAGCGTGGTAAGCACTACCGCCATGAAGTTAGCGTCTATCGGGAACCGCAGATATACAAACACCGCGTATACCATAAAGATATCATGCACCAGTGCTACCAGTGCGAATACGCCCGCGGACAGGCCGCCTATCTTCTTAAATCTGAACGCTATATAAATTACCAGCAGTACGAATGAGAACAGCACCGCTACCAGACATTTAAGGAAGAACTCCATACCGGAGGTCGGGTTTACGTCCTGGCTGTTCACCAACACTAATTGATTGTCCTTGAACTGCTCCTGCAATTTATTGGTAAGCTCCGTCTGCTTGTCTGCGGTAAGTCCCTCGCTGGACGAGAAGGATATCTGCACCGTTTCAAGCGAGCTGTTGAGCGCCGAGCCTACGGTGACGTTCACCGCGCCGTGGCCCTCTCCCTCAACTACCGACTGTACCGCCGCGGTATCTATCTCGCCGGCGTAGCTGTAGGTCAGCATCGTACCGCCGCGAAATTCTATCGCTACTTCAAGTCCGAGTATGATATTCACTATTACCGTGATAACAAATATCGCGATAGGAATAGCGAATAATATCTTTCTGTGCTCTATAAATTTTATCACTTTCCTGTCATTCATTATTCCGCACCGCCTTTCTTAGCCTTTTTGCCGCCGTAAAGAGCGGGGTTCCTGAATATTTTGAAACGTGATAACGACATCGTCATAAGTCTTGCGGCTAAGATACCGAAGAGGAAGTTCAGTATAACGCCGACCATCAGCGTATAGCCGAACGAGTAGATAGTACCCTCCGTAGACGCGCCGAACATGAAGAATATCGGGGTCAGTATCGTAGACGCAAGGCTGTCCGGCGTACCGAACGCGCCCATAAGTATGATCGCTACGATGACCATCGTGATATTCCCGTCAAATACCGCGCTGAACGCTCGTTTATAGCCGGTCACTATCGCCATATCTATCGTTTTGCCGCTGTTTATCTCTTCCTTTATTCTTTCTCCGGTGATAACGTTCGCGTCAACGCCCATACCTATCGCAAGAATGATACCTGCTATACCGGGTATCGTCAGTGTAAAGCTGTTCGAGAACGTGAAGAATCCCGTTATCGCACAGAACGTTCCGGCAGCCTGTCCGACAAGCGCTATTACCGCTACCACACCGGGCAGTCTGTAGAATGCTATCATAAATATCGCGATAAGCGCAAACGCGATAAGTCCCGCCAGCGCCATAGCGTCACGCGCGCCTAAACCGAGCGTCGGCGATATGGTGGAGAAGCTGGAAGTCTCCAGTCTGAACGGAAGCGCGCCGCCGTTTATCTGGTTTGCCAGCTTTTGCGCGGATTCCGCGTCAAAGTTGCCGGATATCGTCGCGTTGCCGTCTCTTATCGGGTCGTTTACCGTCGCGGTAGAGATACATTCATCGTCCATATAGGTGGAAATGTAGCCCTTAGGACTGGTGGAGGAGAGCCTTTCGGTGACCTCCGCGAACTTGTCCTTGCCGCTGTCCTTAAGGGTAAGACTTACCACATATTCGTACTCGTTTCCGCCGTCCTTGGGGATATATGCAGCCTGCGCCTTTTCAACGTCGCTGCCGGAAATTATCAGCGGAAGATCCTCGTAATCCTGTCCGGAGGAAACGGTCCCCTCACGGAAAGTCAGCAAAGCGGTCTCGCCCAGCTCCTTTACCGCCTCTTCCGGGTCAAAGGAATCGTCGTCCGCCTGCCACGGGAAGCGCACTATTATCTTATCGCTGTTGTAGTCAAGATACAACTCGTAGTCGGTTATGTTCTTCGCCACCATACGTGTTTCTATGATGGAACGCGCGGCGTCAAGCTCTTCATTGGTAGCGTCGTAATCCTCCGGCGAGGTAAACGTTACGTCCACGCCTCCGCGTATATCAATACCCCAACGGATATCCTGAAGTCCCCGTATGACCGGATAAGTAAAATCTCCGTATTGGGTGTGTATTCCCATAAATACCAGCAAAGCGAAAGCTATTATTACTGCCAGTACAATGAAGAACACGGGTTTTGCAACTCGTTTCAATTTATCCACTCCGTTTCTGCGCCCGGCGCATGAGATGATTTCATACATTATAGTATTATAGCACAATTTACCACCGCTGTCAAGCAGTTTTATCGCAATTAAAGCCAAAACAAAGCGTCCCGCCGACGGAACGCCTGTTTTTTATTGCTGATAACGGTTCACACCGTCAGCTCCGCCTTTTCGCCGAGTACGTCGGAATTAGCGTCGAGCAGCGGCTGAACATATTCCGAAAGGAATTCCTCCACCTGCTTAGCGCTGCGCCCTGTGAAATTCTCCGGCACGAGCATTTCTTCGATCTCCTCTTTGGTTATCATGAACGCGGGGTCGGAGGCTATCCTGTCCACTAAGTCGTTTTCGCCGCCCTGCTCTTTTATCACCGCTCCCGCCGCTACGCTGTGCTGACGTATTTTTTCATGCAGCTGCTGACGGTCGCCGCCTTTTTTCACGGCTTTCATCATGATGTTTTCGGTCGCCATGAACGGCAGCTCGCGCATAAGTCTTGCTCTTATCACCTTGGGGTAAACTACTATCCCGTCGGTTATATTCAGCATGATATTAAGTATCGCGTCTACCGCTAAAAATCCCTCGGCTACCGCGACTCTCTTGTTCGCGCTGTCGTCGAGCGTCCTCTCGAACCACTGAGTTCCCGCGGTGAAAGCGGGGTTGAGCGTATCTATCATCACATATCTCGAAAGCGAGGTTATGCGCTCCGCCCGCATGGGGTTCCTCTTATACGGCATAGCGGACGAGCCTATCTGATTTTTCTCGAACGGCTCTTCCATTTCCTTAAAATGCGCCAAAAGCCTCAGATCGTTTGAGAATTTAGAGCAGCTCTGCGCGATCCCGCCCAATACGTTCAGCACCCTGCTGTCCACCTTGCGGGAATAGGTCTGCCCGCTGACGGGTACGCATTTTTCAAAGCCCATTTCCTTTGCTATCATGCTTTCCAGCTTTTTTATCTTTTCGTGATCTCCGTCAAACAGCTCCATGAAGCTTGCCTGCGTGCCGGTAGTGCCTTTCTGTCCGAGCAGCTTAAGGTCTTTCATCTGATATTCAAGATCCTGCACGTCCATAAGCAGCTCATTTATCCACAGCGTTGCGCGCTTTCCTACGGTAGTAGGCTGCGCAGGCTGAAGATGAGTATACGCAAGGCAGGGCATATCCTTGTATTTTGCGGCAAAACGTCCGAGGTTTGCGATAACGTTCACTAACTTGCGGTGTATTATCTCCATCGCGTCACGCATAACGATAACGTCGGTGTTGTCCCCGACGTAACAGCTCGTCGCGCCGAGATGTATTATCCCCGCCGCTTTCGGGCAGCATTTGCCGTAGGTGTGAACGTGTGCCATTACGTCGTGGCGCAGCTTTTTCTCCTCCTCCTCGGCGTCCGCAAAATCTATGTTGTTTATATTTGCCTCCAGCTCGTTCACCATTTCGGGAGTTATCTGCTCCAGTCCGAGCTGCATTTCCGCACGGGCAAGCGCCGTCCATAAACGGCGAAATGTGGAAAATTTCTTCTGCGCAGAAAATACATACTGCATCTCATAGCTTGCATATCTGGTGCAAAACGGGCTTTCGTAAGTATCGTACTTTGTCATGACGGTAGTCCCCTTTCTTTTTATCATTGTACCATATTTTAAGACGATAATCAACAGTTATTTTCGCTTTTTCGGGGATAAAAAATCCGCCGGCAGAACCGACGGATCATATTTTTACTTTTTAGTGGATGCCGAACCGTTCTTCCATGCACCGTAGATGGTGCTTGAACCGCTGGTCTTGTACGCCCTTATACGAACGCTGTATTTTGTGTTTTTAGCAAGGCTCTTTATCGTGTAAGAGGTGGTTTTCGCGCTCTTTATTGTGTAAGAAACCCACTTGCCGTTTTTCTGTATTTGCAGTTGGTAGCCGGTAGCGCTGGAATTTTTGCTCCACTGCAAGGTCATTGAGCTTGTGGTCTTGCTTTTCAGCTTAAATCCTGTCATATTCGACGGCGAAGTATTTACCGAACCTGTTTTCCATGCGCCGTAGATAGTGCTTGAACCGTTGGTTTTGTACGCCCTTACGCGGACGTTGTATTTCGTTCCCGCCGATAAACTCTTAACGGTGTACGACGTGGTGGAATTGCCCTTAACGGTGTAGCTTACCCACTTGCCGCCCTTGTAAACGCCTACTTGATAACCTGACGCGCTGGTATTTTTAGTCCACGATAATTTGACGGAATTTACCCCGCGCGACGCTAATTTGAACCCGGTCATATTCGACGGCGAAGTATTAACCGAGCCGGTTTTCCATACGCCGTAAATAGTGCTTGAACCGTTTGTTTTGTACGCCCTTATGCGTACGTTATACTTCGTTCCCGCCGACAAACCGCTGACGGTGTAAGAGGTCGTGCCGCTGCCTTTAACGGTGTAGCTTACCCACTTGCCGCCTTTATAAACGCCTACCTGGTAGCCGGAAGCACTGGTGTTCTTAGTCCATGACAGCTTAACGGAATTTACTCCACGAGACGCTAATTTGAACCCGGTCATATTAGAGGGCGAAGTATTTGCCGAACCGGTCTTCCATGCGCTGTAAACGGTATTTCCGCCGGATTTCACGAACGCCCTCACTCTCAGCGGATAATACGTTCCCGCAGAAAGTCCGGTTATCGTGTAAGAAACCGTCGCTCCGCTGTTTATCGTTGCCGCTTTGCTCCAAGTGCCGTTTTTCTGAATTTCAAGCTCATAGCCGGTAGCACCGCTCGCCTTGCTCCAGGAAAGCTTAAGGGAGTTTACCCCGCGCGAATCGAGCGAGAATTTAGAGATATTGCCGACGGTGGGCTTAGGCTCGATCACTACAAAATTTATCTCGTTGTCTTTTGCGTATTGCTCGGCAAATGAATCTTTATAACCGTAAATTATAAGGTCTTCCGGACAGTCAGAAAAAATCCCATATTCTATACTTGTTACACTATCGGGTATGGTTATTGAGGTAAGGCTTGAGCAATTGAGAAAAGCATACTCTCCTATACTTGTAACACTATCGGGTATAGTTATAGATTTAAGATTTTTACAATACCCAAAAGCTAATTCTCCTATACTTATTACACTGTCAGGTATTGTTATTTCGGTAAGTGAGAAAAATAGAAAAGCAGAGTCCGCTATTCCTATTATATCACTTTTTATTGATGCTGATGTTGCATTATAATCACAGCCTATTACCCATTTTCCCGCGTATTTTACGGTTGTTGTTTGATTATCGAAAAAAGGAGTGTCGGAAAATGCATAACTTCCTATACTAGTCACACTGTCAGGTATAGTTATTGAGGTAAGGCTTGAGCAGCCGTTAAAGGCATAACTTCCTATACTAGTTACACTGTCGGGTATTTCAATCGAGGTAAGATTTTCACAATAGTAAAAAGCATAATCTCCTATGCTCGTCACGCCGTCGGGTATAGTTATTGAAGCAAGACTATTACAATAACTAAAAGCTCCATCACTGATACTTGTCACACCGTTTGGTATTTTATATGATTTTTTTCCATTCGGGGCTTTTATAAGCTCAGTTGCAGATTTGTTAAAAAGAACGCCATCTATTAAAGAGAAGTATTTATTATTAGAATCTACCTGTATTTCTACAAATCTGCCGCCGATAGGATTTGTTATATATTTCAAACCGGAAGGAATATATATTTTAGTCAGTTCTGCACAACTGCTAAAAGTATCGGCAGCTATACCTACAGTACCGCTTTTTATCGTTACCGATGTTGCGCTTTCGTCGCAGCCGATTATCCAATTGTCAGCATATTTTAATGTTGTTGTCTGGTCTTTAATGAGAGCTGTATAATTAAATGCAGTCTGCCCAATAGATGTAACACTTTCAGGTATATTTATTGATTTAAGGTTTGAACACCCGCTAAAAGCATTATATCCTATACTGGTCACACTGTCAGGTATATCTATTGAAGTAAGACTGGAACAAACATAAAAAACAAAATCTTTCAAATCAGTTACGCCGTCAGGAATGCTGACCGAAGTAAGGCTTGAACACCCCCAAAAAGCACCCTCTCCTATACTTGCCACACTGTCTGGTATGATTATTGATTCAAGGCTTGAACATTTCTCAAAAGCATAATCTCCTATACTCGTCACCTTTTTACCGTCAATAGTTGCAGGTATAGTCAAATCGGTTGCGCTTCCCGTATAACCGGTTATTTTAACCGTCCCATCGCTGAGGACATTATAAGAATAATCCCCGCTCTCTTCCGCACTTGCGCACACTGTTATCGCGCACACTGCGATCAGCGCCGCCGCTAGGGAAATAAGCCCCGCAAATAACTTCTTGAATCTCATATATCTTCCTCCGTTTCCTGCCAATGGCAGTAAAATTTTCCTTTTTTATTTTATCATAAAACGGTATATTTGTCAAATATTTTGAAGCGCGGGACAGGGTCTCTTGCCTTTTCTCAAAGAATATGATATACTGATATTAAAATCTCACACGGAGGGAAATATGGAGCAATTTGTAAAAAATAATTTATTCTGGATAAGAGAGCCGGAAAATTACGAGATCACCGATGAAAAGATAACTATCGTCTCACAGCCGAACACCGATCTGTGGCAGCGCACCTATTACGGGTTTTGCAACGATAATGCGCCGTGCCTGCAAATAAAAACGAACGAACGGTATTTTTCTTTTACCGTTAAAACAAAATTCAACAGCAGCGTTATTTTCGACCAGTGCGGCATAGTTATGTATCTTGACAGCGAGAACTGGGCGAAGGCGTCTATCGAATATGAAAACGACGAATATCAGCGGCAAGGCATGCGGGAGCCGAACCCAAGTCGGTTTTTACGGGCATATTTCCGCCAATACTGCGTCAACCTCGCTCGACATACGCGAGTATGCCTTCGTTCGGTTTCCTTGTCTTGACGAAAATCTGCTCCGTAAAAACTGCTATGCACCTCACGGCGAATGAATTTGAGGTGATTTTTGGTTCTTGCGACGCAGGCAGGCTGGCGCCTGTCAAGGAGCAAGGGACGAAAAGCGCCCAAAGGCATCGTCGTGAGGCGGCTCGGGCTCGGCTCCCGCATGCCTCAGTGTGGTTACGAATAACGGTTACTCCGACTGGGCTACAACCGATATTCCCGCGTCCGTCAAGGAAATGTGGTACCGCCTAAGCCGCCGCGAGAGCGATTATTACATTGAAAACTCCACGGACGGCGTTAATTTTAAGCAAATGAGAATTTTCCACCTGACAAAAGGCGGCGAAAATATCAGCTTCGGCATATACGCGGCAAGCCCCTCAAACTCCTCTTTCACAGCGGAATTTACCGATATCAAGATTTCCGAATGCAAGTGGCCGGGCTGGCAAGCGGATCAATTTTAATAAAAGCGTACTGTCCCCGCCTTTCGGTGAGGACAGCGCTTTTCATAATATACCCGTACGGTCTTTAGGAGCGGCACTCCGCTGCCGATAAAAACCGTTCTGTAATATATGACTGTTTTTTCGCCCTTGCGTTACAGGTGTTTTTGAAATTTTTTGAAAATTTTTTAATATTGCAAAAACCGCGTCGGAGTTTGATACCTCTGACGCGGTTTATTATTCAATACAAATATCATTTTACAGAATATGGAACTTCTTCTGTATATCCTTGGATTCTCCGAATACCATAATAGTTTCGTCGGCGTTGAACATCGTATCCGGCGTTATTTTCAGGTCCATCTTGCCGTTTCGCTTTATCGCCATTATGGTAATGCTGTATTTTTTACGTATATCTATCTGACCTACGGTCTTTCCTATCCAATCCTTAGGCACATCTATCTCGAATATCGCATAGCCCTCGCTAAGCTCGATATAGTCAAAAATATGCTCCGAGCTGTAGCGTATCGCCGTCCATTTCGCAAGCTGCTTTTCCGGATAGACGATATCGTCCGCGCCATTTCTGAGCAAAAACTTTGCGTGTATGTCCTGCGACGCGCGGGATACTACCAGCTTTGCGCCGAGGTCTTTAAGCAGCGACGTTGTTTCCAGCGAGCTTTGAAAATTATTGCCTATCGCAACTATGCAGACGTCGAAATTCTTTATGCCTAATGTTTTCAAAAACTCCTCGTTGGTGCTGTCGCCTATCTGTGCATTAGTCACAAACGGAAGTACAGCGTCAACACGTTCCTCCACATGGTCTATCGCCATTACCTGGTGATTGAGCTCGTGCAGGGTCATAGCGATATGCCTGCCGAAACGTCCCAGTCCTATCAGCAAAATAGATTTCATTACCGTCTTTCCTTTCTTATCCTACGGTTATCTTTTCCATCGGCAGCTTTGAAAGATTGCTCTGCGTGCCGGATACCGCCGCGAATATTATTGTCAGTCCGCCTGCGCGTCCTATAAACATAAGTATTATAAGTATTATCCTTGAAAGCGTGCCTAACGTCGGCGTTATCCCCAGCGTAAGGCCCACCGTGCCTATCGCCGACGCCGTTTCAAACATACAGGTAAGCAACGGAAGTCCCTCTACCGAGCAGATTATCAGCGCGCTTGCCAAAAACAATATAATATACATAAGCATTACGGTCGCGGCGTATTTTATCGTGTCGTCCGCTATCCTGCGGCCGAAGAACTTTGCGTAATCTCTCCTGCGGAACACCGAGAACGCCGATGCCGCCATCACCGCGACGGTAGTGACCTTTATACCGCCCGCCGTTGAGCCGGACGCTCCGCCTATCAGCATAAGTATTATCATCACCGCAAGACCGGTCTCGCTCATCGAATTAAGGTCGACAGTGGAAAATCCCGCCGTGCGCGGACTTACCGCAGTGAACACCGAACCCCATATCCGCTGCTCCGCCGGCATATCGCCGAATTCACAGAAAAAGAAGTAAATAAACGGCAGCACGATAAGTATCACTGTCATTACAAAAATTACCTTTGTCTGCATACGGTATTTTTTAATATGAAAGCGGTTCGCCCTCATATCGTCCCAGGTGAGGAAGCCTATGCCGCCCATGATTATCAGCAGCATTACCGCGATATTTATAAACGGATCGGTCATGTAACCGGTAAGCGAACAATACTGCCGCGTCGTTCCGAGCAGGTCAAAGCCCGCGTTGCAAAACGCCGATACCGAATGGAAAACCGAGTACCATAATCCTTTCAGCACACCGAAATCCCGTATGAACGTCGGTGCCATCAATGCCGCGCCTACAAGCTCGGATACCAGCGTCACCTTAAGGATAAAGCCCGCCAGCTTTACCACGCCGCCCACCTTGGGAGCGGCGATAGCCTCCTGCATCGTGCTGCGCTGCATAAGGCCTATCTTTCTGCCGGACAGTATCGCAAACCATGCGGTGACCGTCACGCTGCCGAGTCCGCCTATCTCGGCAAGCAGCATTATTATCACCTGACCGAATTCCGTCCAGTAGGTGGCGGTATCATGCACCACCAGACCGGTGACACAAGCCGCCGAGGTCGAAGTAAACAGTGCGTCCAATACCGGAGCGCCGCCCGGCCCTTGCTTTGCAAAGGGGAGCATAAGCAGCAGCATACCGACCAGTATCACCATGATATAACCGAATAATATTATCTGAAACGTATTCAGCCGTCTGAATTTATTCAATACGTTCGTCATATCAAGCCTTTCTGAGACCCGTTAAGGTCAGACTCCATCATTAAGTGTTTCGGCAAGTGCCTTTATCACCGACCGTCTGGTGATTATCCCACACAGACAGCCGCGATCGTCCACGATAGGAACGAAGTTTTGCTTCAGCACCGCGTCAAGCACCTGCTCACGGTCGGAATTTATTTTAAGCGGCGGGCAGAAGTCCCTGCGGAACAGCTCGCCCACCTTGGTATTTTCATGCTTTTTAAGATCGGTAGTACCGGTCTTCATAATATGGCGGAGAAAATCTCCCTCCGTTATGCAGCCGAGATATCTCTCCTCGCGGTCCAGTACCGGGACCGCCGTATATCCGTGACCGCTCAGCTTTTCTATCCCCTGACGCACGCTGTCATCTTCATGTATATGCGCCGTAAGTATCTTTGGCGTCATTATTTTTGCTAAATTCACGGTTCGCCTCCGTTATCCGCTGTTCACTTCTTACAAACAGCTATATCCGGTTAAAAATTGTATGAAACCCGCCCTGATCGGGCGGGTTTCTCTAATAATCAAACCAGTTCGATTATCGCCATTTCTGCCGCGTCGCCCCGTCTGGGACCGATCTTTACTATGCGGGTATAACCACCGTTCTTTTCAGCATATTTGGGAGCTATCTCGTCAAATAACTTCTTGGCTACCTCTTCCTTGGTTATATATGCCAGAACCTGGCGTTTTGTGTGTAATGTTCCTGCCTTGCCGAGGGTTATCATCTTTTCAGCCGCGCTGCGAACCTCTTTGGCTCTGGTCACGGTCGTGGTTATTTTACCCTTTTCAAGCAGCAGTGTCACCATGCCTCTGAGCATAGCTTTTCTATGGTCGCTGGTCCTGCCCAGCTTTCTTGAACCTGCCATGTTAGTAACATGCCTCCGTAAGGAAGCATTCCTCCTTTCGTGGGTTTATACGGTATTGCCCGTAAGCCCGGCGCTTAGGCCAAACATACGGCGCGGGTCCTGCCGTGTCTATATATCGACCCGTCAATTGCTTTCTTCGTCGCTCGCCAAATCAAAGCCCAGTGACTGCAGCTTGCTCCTGATCTCCTCAAACGACTTCTTGCCTAAGTTTCTTACCTTCATCATGTCGTTGAGCGACATGCTGATAAGGTCGTCCACCGTGTTGATGTTAGCACGCTTGAGGCAGTTGAAGGAACGAACGGAAAGATCCAGATCGTCTATAGTCATCTCAAGCAGCTTATCCTTGCCTGTCTCGCTCTTGTCCGCCATCATATCGGGCTGAATGGACTCGTCGGACAGCTCTACAAAGAGCTGCAAATGATCGGTTAGCATCTTAGCTGCGAAAGATACAGCTTCTTTCGCGGATATGGTGCCGTCCGTCCATACCTCAAGTATCAGCTTGTCATAGTCGGTCCTCTGTCCGACACGGGTGTTCTCTACGACGTAGTTCACCTTTAATACCGGCGTGTAAATGCTGTCCACAGCAATTATGCCGATTATCGGCTGAAGCTGCTGCTTGTTCTTTTCCGCGGATACATAGCCCCTGCCTCTGTCAAGAGTTATCTCCATATAGAGCTTAGCTCCCGGGCCGAGGGTGGCAATGTGCATACCGGGGTCAAGTATCTCGATCTCACTGTCGGTCTTTATATCGCCGGCAGTTACGACACACTCGCCTTCAGCTTCAATATAAACTGTTTTCGGGCATTCGCCATACATCTTTGCAATGATACCCTTGATGTTAAGGATTATCTCGGTAACATCTTCTTTTACACCGGGAATGGTAGAAAATTCATGCTGTACTCCGTCTATCTTGACAGAGGTCACCGCAACTCCGGGGAGTGAGGAAAGCAACACACGGCGCAGGCTGTTGCCCAGCGTGTTTCCGTATCCGGCTTCCAGCGGCTCCAGCGTAAACATACCGTAAGTTCCGTCCGGCTTGAGCTTTGTGGCATCTATTACTGGCTTTTCTATTTTTTCAAGCATTTGGTTTACCCTCCCACAAGTTTGTTGATTGTTGATTCGGGAAATCCCGACCTAAACGGGCTGTTACGCGTCCTGCGCAAACGCCCAGTTAATTTTAACTTACGCTTTCGGGAGCATCCGGCCAAACCCCGGATGTAACTCTCCCCGTGCGGTAAACGGCGCGCAATCGTAAATTAAAAATAACTGATACAAACCGTATAACGGTCTGCAAAGAGTATGCCGATTATTTGGAGTACAACTCGATTATCAGATGTTCTGCGATCTCATAGTCGATCTCGTCGCGCTGAGATTCGCGCACTACCTTAGCCGACATAGCCTCTTTATTTACGTCCAGCCATAACGGAACTAAACGTCCGTTCGTCTGTTCAACTATCTGCGCAAACTTGGGGCTCTTCTTGCTCTTCTCGCTGACTGCAATAATATCGCCGGGCTTTACTTTGTAGGAAGGAACATCGACCTTCTTGCCGTTTACGGTAAAATGACCGTGGGTGACCAGCTGTCTGGACTCGCGTCTGGTGATAGCCATGCCCATTCTGAATACCACGTTGTCAAGTCTGGATTCCAGCAGCTTGAGCAGGTTCTCACCGGAGTTGCCTTCCATTTTTACAGCCTTTTCATAGTAATGATAGAACTGCTTTTCCAGCACTCCGTAGATGAATTTCAGCTTCTGCTTCTCTTTAAGCTGCATTCCGTAATCCGACACCTTTTTTCTGTTGTTTGCATTCGCGTGACGGTTAGTTTCCTTGCTGTATCCCAATACCATGGGAGAAATTCCTAATGCCTTGCATCTTTTCAAGACCGGTTCTCTGCTTACTGCCATTTGTCAGTACCTCCGTTTGTTAAATAAATATCGTTTCCTGTGCAGTTGCCTGCATCACGACTCCGGGCTAACGTACCCGGTTCTTATACACGTCTGCGCTTGGGCGGACGGCATCCGTTGTGAGGGATAGGCGTTACATCCTTTATAAGCTTTACCTCAAGGCCTGCTGCCTGTAAAGCGCGGATAGCTGCCTCACGTCCCATTCCGGGACCCTTTACAAAGACCTCTACAGTCTTAAGACCATGCTCCATTGCAGCCTTTGCCGCTGTTTCGGCAGCGCTCTGTGCAGCGAAAGGAGTGGACTTTCTTGAGCCTCTGAAGCCCAGCTCGCCTGCGGACGCCCAGGATAAAGCGTTGCCCTGATTATCCGTTATCGTTACTATCGTATTGTTGAAAGTAGACTGGATATGAGCCGCGCCGTTCTCTATATTCTTGCGCTCACGGCGTCTGCGTATGACCGGCTTCTTTGAGCCTGTTGCCTTTGCCATTTACTTACCACCTTTCATTTTATATAAATTACTTCTTCTTGTTGGCGATCGTCTTCTTAGGACCTTTTCTTGTCCTTGCGTTGGTCTTGGTGCGCTGACCGCGTACCGGCAGACCCTTGCGATGACGAGTGCCTCTGTAGCAGTTGATCTCTACAAGACGCTTGATATTGAGCGCTACTTCTCTTCTCAGGTCGCCCTCTACCATAACGCCGAGCTTGTCGATAGCTTCACGGATCTTGCTCTCTTCCTCACCGGTAAGATCCTTGACTCTCGTGTCGGGATCAACTCCCGCAGCGGCGAGAATATCGTTAGATGTTTTTCTGCCGATGCCGTAAACATAGGTCAAGCCTATCTCTATGCGCTTTTCTCTCGGCAGATCGATGCCGGCAATTCTTGCCATATCATTTTCCTCCTGTTATTGCGGGCTTAGCCCTGTCTTTGCTTGTGCTTGGGCTCCTGGCAGATCACCATTACCTTGCCCTTGCGCTTGATAACCTTGCACTTGTCGCACATAGGCTTTACTGAAGGTCTTACTTTCATAACTTTCACTGTGTCCCGCAGGACACCTCTCCTTTCGCAGGTTTTTCCGGCGTGCTTCGCCGCACATAAAGTGTTTATTACTTGGCTCTCCAGGTAATTCTTCCCTTTGTAAGATCGTAAGGTGACATCTCAACGGTAACCTTGTCGCCAGGCAGTATGCGGATGAAATTCATACGCAGCTTGCCGCTGACGTGAGCCAGTATCTTATGTCCGTTTTCCAGCTCTACCTGAAACGTTGCGTTGGGCAGTGCCTCAAGTATCTTACCGTTTACCTCGATTACGTCCTCTTTAGACAAGATCAATCACTCTCCTCGGTGTTTGCTCTAAGACCGAACCCCCTAAGAGCCGTTCTTAACTTTTTGTCGGTAATATCCGTCATATCCATTACCGTAAGCGTTTTACGGAGATGTAGCGGATTCTTCTTTTTCGGGGAGGACAGCTTGTGCGTTTTACCGTCGGCAATATACACAAAGCCGTTTTCCTCTTTCACGACGACATACCAGCCGCCGCTGTCGCGCCCCGCCGCGCTTTTTACCACCATTCCTGCTGCAAGTGCCTCTCGGTACATATTCCCTCCGTTATTTCGGGTGATGAAGTGAGCTTTTTGTAAGTATCAGCGGCTCACCGTCCGTTATAGCGATGGTATGCTCATAATGCGCTGACAGATTTCCGTTCGCCTCAACGACCGTCCATTTGTCCGGCATTATCTGCACCTGAGCACAGCTTTGGTTTATCATAGGCTCGATACATATCGTCATTCCCGGTACCAGCCGGGGGCCTCTGCCCGCTCTGCCGAAGTTCGGTACGTCCGGAGCTTCGTGCATATCGCGGCCGATGCCGTGCCCGATAAATCTCTCCACTACGAAGTAACCTCTCGACTCGCAATAGGTCTGTACAGCGTTTGAAATATCGCCTATCCGGTTGCCGGCGACCGCCATCTTTATGCCCTCGTAAAGGGCTTCCTCGGTGGTGTTCAGCAGCCGTTCGGCTTCGTCGGAGACCTTTCCTACCCGGAAGGTGTAGGCGTTATCTCCGTTGTAGCCGTCTATCTCGGCAGTCACGTCCACGGAAACTATATCGCCCTCGTGGATTATCTTCTTTTTGGAAGGTATGCCGTGGATAAGCTCGGCGTTCACGGATATGCAGGCACTTGCGGGAAAACCGCCGTACCCCAGCGACGAGGGTATTGCTCCGCGGGATACGATATAGTCGTGTATGACCTTATCCAGCTCCCAGGTGCTCATTCCGGGCTTAAGCGCCTCGCCCGCGGCTACTAACGCGCCCGCGGCTATCGCTCCGGCCTTTTTCATCGCTTCCAACTCTTTTGCCGATTTTACCGATATCATAACTTTGCGTTTACCGCAGCCATGGTCAGCTTTGCGGTATCCGAAACCTCTTCCTGACCTTCTACCGAGATGAGCTTACGCTTTTTGCAATAGTAATCCTTCAACGGCTCGGTCTTTTCACGGTAGGTCTCAAGTCTTGAAAGCACGGTCTCCGGCTTGTCGTCCACGCGCTGTACCAGCTTACCCGAACACTTGTCGCATACGCCCTCTTCTTTGGGAGGATTGTACACGATGTGGTAAGATGAGCCGCAGTTCTCGCATACGCGTCTGCCGGACATTCTTTCGATTATCTTCTTATCGGGAACGCGTATCTCGATAACTCTGTCGATGTTTATTCCCATCTCTTCAAGAGCCTCTGCCTGAGCGACCGTTCTCGGAAAGCCGTCCAGGATAAAGCCGTTTTTAGCGTCGTCCTGAGCGATCCTCTCCTTGAGTATGCCTATGACCGCCTCGTCCGGGACAAGGTCGCCCCTGTCCATATACTCTTTAGCCGCAAGTCCTGCGGCAGTGCCCTGCTTAACTGCTTCTCTGAGCATATTGCCGGTAGAGATAGCGGGTATACCCAGCTTTTCGCATACTATCTCCGCCTGTGTGCCTTTGCCGGCACCGGGAGCGCCTAAGAAAATCAGATTCATAACAATTTCCTTTCTGCGAGTATCTCTTATTCAAGGAAGCCTTTATGATGACGCATCATCATCTGGCTCTCAAGAGCGCGTACCGTTTCAAGCGCAACGCCTACTACTATCAGTATGGTAGTACCGCCAAGCGAAAGTCCTCTCAGTCCGGTAAGATTCTGGAATATTATCGGGAATACCGCGATTATACCGAGGAATATAGCGCCGACCAGCGTTACCTTTGAAAGCGAATTGTGAATAAAGTCCGATGTGGGCTTGCCCGGACGGTATCCGGGGATAGCGCCGTTGTTCTTCTTCAGATCGTTCGCGATCTGAACGGGATTGTACTGCATTGCGATATAGAAATAGTTGAACGCAATGATAAGGAAGAAATAGATAAGTGCGTACCACGGGCTGTTCTGGCTGAAGAATCTCATTACGTCTCCCCAGAAGCCCTGGCTCTCTGCGGTCACGCCGAAGAACCAGCCTATGGTGGCAGGCAGCGACATGATGGACACCGCGAAGATTATCGGCATAACGCCCGCCATAGCTACCTTTATCGGTATATGCGTGCCCTGTCCGCCGTACATCTTTCTTCCGACAACTCTCTTCGCATACTGTACCGGTATACGTCTTTCCGCGTTGGTCATGAGGATAACGAACGCTATCATCAAGATGTAGATAACAAGTATCAGCGGTACGAATACCCAGTTCTGCGGCTGGAGTTGTATCTGATTTATAAGGTTGTATACCATACTCGGCACTCTTGAAATAATGCCGGCGTACAGTATGATGGAGATACCGTTTCCGATACCCTTGCGGCTTATCTGGTCGCCCAGCCATATGATAAGCGACGCACCCGCGACGAAGCAGGCGATTATCGCTATCGCTGCCAGAACACCGTCAAAGCCTTCGGTGTAGTACACTGCGTTTGCATTTCTGAGCCCTATATAGAACGCGACGGACTGGAACAACGCTATGCCGAGTGACACAAGCTTTGTGATCATGGTCAGCTTTTTGCGTCCTTCCTCGCCTTCCTTACGCAGTCTTTCCAGCGCCGGAATAGCCACCGCCAACAGCTGTATGATTATCGACGCGTTGATGTACGGGGTTATCGACATTGCGAACAGCGTACCGTTGCTCATCGCACCGCCGGTCATAACATCCAGATAGTTCAGTATCGTTCCCTCACCCATCATGCTTTGGATAGCGTCGGGGTCAAGGAAAGGTACGAACAACTGCGAACCGAAGCGGAATATTACGATTATAAGCAGTGTGAAAAGCAGCTTTTTACGAAGTGCGGGATCAGCCCACGCATTTCTGAAAACCTGAAACATTACAGCACCTCAATCTTTCCGCCTGCGTTTTCGATCTTGGTCTTAGCAGATTCGGAAAACTTTGCCGCCTTGACTGTAAAGCTCTTGGTAAGCTCTCCTCTGCCGAGGACCTTTACTCCGTCAAGCAGCTTGGTAACAAGACCTGCGTTTACCAGCGCATCGGTATCTATGACTGCACCGCTTTCAAAGCGAGCCTCAAGATCGGATACGTTTACTATCGTATACTCCGTAGCAAAAATATTGTTAAAGCCTCTTTTAGGCATACGTCTTGCAAGAGAAGTCTGACCGCCTTCAAATCCCGGTCTTACTCCGCCGCCGGATCTCGCCCACTGGCCCTTGTGACCTTTGCCGGCAGTCTTGCCGTGGCCGGAGCCGTGACCGCGTCCTATACGCTTTACGTCCTTAGTTGCGCCTGCTGCGGGTGATAATTCGTGTAGCTTCAATCGTTACACCTCCTGTTTTAATAATCTGCATAAAGCTCTGTAAGGTGTAAGGAATTATTCCTCAGTAACCTCAACTAAATATGAAATTTCTTTGATCTTGCCTCTTGTAGCAGCGTTGTCGGGCTGAACGGTCTCAGCGCCGATCTTGCGCAGTCCCAGCGACTCAGCGGTCGCAATGTGGCTGTCCTTGCGTCCTACAAGGGATTTGACCAGCTTGATCTTCAAAGCCATGTCGATTATAGTCCTTTCTGAAATAATTCTCAGCCGAGAATCTCTTTTACGGTCTTTCCTCTGATGGCTGCGACCTCTTCCGCATCTCTGAGCGAGGTGAGTCCCGCCATGGTAGCTCTTACCACGTTGCAGGGATTGTTGGAACGAAGCGACTTGGTACGGATATTCTTGATACCCGCCATCTCAACCACCGCACGAACCGGACCTCCGGCGATAACGCCGGTACCCTCCGGAGCAGGCTTGAGCAGTACAGTGCCGGCGCCGAATCTTCCTGTTACCTCATGGGGTATCGTGGTGCCTTTCAAAGATATCTTTACGATGTTCTTCTTAGCGTCCTCTATACCCTTACGGATAGCATCGGGAACTTCGCTTGACTTACCCATGCCGAAGCCGACAATACCGTTCTGATCGCCTACGACCACCAGCGCGGAAAACTTTCTTATACGTCCGCCCTTAACGGTCTTGGATACGCTGTTTATGGCTACTACCTTTTCGGAAAGCTCATATTTGCTAGCATCTAAAAGTGCCAAAATCTTTGTCCTCCTATATCCTTCTTAAAAGCTGAGTCCGCCTTCGCGGGCACCGTCTGCCAAAGCGGCTACTCTGCCGTGATATATATATCCCGAACGGTCAAATACCGCCTCAGAGATGCCCGCTTTCTTTGCTTTCTCGGCGATCGCAAGTCCGACCTTCTTTGCGGCGTCAACATTTCCGCCTGCGCCCTCAAAACCTTTTTCCATGGTCGATGCGCTGCAAAGCGTAACACCTGCCTCATCGTCGATGAGCTGTGCGTAGATGTGCTTTGCGCTGCGGAATACGCTCAGGCGGGGACGAGCCGCGGTACCGCTTATCTTAGCGCGTACACGCTTGCGGCGCTTGATCCTGCTCTTTTTGCTGTCTATCTGTTTGATCATAATTTAACTACCCCCTTGCCTTACTTCTTACCCTTGCCGGCTTTTCCTTCCTTGCGGCGGATGACTTCGTCAGCGTACTTGATGCCCTTGCCCTTATACGGCTCGGGAGGACGCTTGCCTCTTACCTCAGACGCAAACTGTCCGACTTTCTGCTTGTCGATACCGGTAATGATTATTTTGTTGGGCGCGGGTGACTCTATCTTGATATCTTCCGTATCCGATACGACTACCTGATGGGAAAATCCTAAGTTCATCACAAGGTCCTTGCCCTGCTTTTGAACACGGTAGCCTACGCCGTTTACCTCAAGCTCCTTGGAAAAGCCCTCGGTAACGCCCTTTATCATGTTTGAAATAAGCGTTCTCGTCAAACCGTGCAGAGAACGGCTTTCTTTTGTATCGTCGGGACGCTGTACGGTAACTACCGCGCCCTCCGACTTGATGGTCATTATGGGCTTGAACTCCTTTACAAGAGTGCCCTTAGGACCCTTTACCGTAACTGTTGAACCGTCGACCTTTACGTCGACTCCGGCAGGAACAGCTATCGGCATGTTACCAATTCTTGACATATCTGTTCCTCCCTCTTACCAGATGAAAGCGAGCACTTCGCCGCCAACATTGTTCTTGCGTGCCTCTCTGTCGGTCATAACGCCCTTGGAGGTGGACACGATAGCAATTCCCAGCCCTTTCATTACCTTGGGCATATCCTTGCTGTTTGAATAAATTCTAAGTCCCGGTTTGCTTACACGGCGTAAACCTGTAATGACCTGCGACTTGTTCTCAGTATACTTCAAAGTGATCCTGATGACGCCCTGTTTATCGTCGTCGATTACCTTAAAATTCTTAATGTAGCCCTCGTCAAGCAATATCTGTGCTATCTGCTTCTTCATATTGGAAGCGGGTACGTCCACAGTCGGATGCTTTGCCGAGTTCGCATTACGGATCCTTGTCAGCATATCTGCGATAGTATCGGTGATCTGCATTACTTACTTCCTCCTTAAAAATTTGTGCCTTACCAACTGGATTTCTTTACGCCGGGTATTTCTCCCTTATAAGCAAGCTCTCTAAAGCAAATTCTGCAAATACCGAACTTACGCATATAGGCGTGCGGTCTTCCGCAAATCTTGCATCTGTTGTAAGAACGTGTGGAAAACTTTGCAGGACGCTGCTGCTTAGCAATCATTGATTTCTTTGCCATATCTGTTTATTTTCCTTTCTTACTTTGCGAACGGAGCGCCCATCAGCGTGAGCAGCTCTCTTGCTTCTTCATCGGTCTTAGCGGTGGTGATAAAGTTTATATCCATACCGCGTACCTTGTCGATCTTGTCGTACTCTATCTCAGGGAATATCAGCTGCTCCTTGATGCCGACGGAGTAGTTGCCTCTGCCGTCGAAGGAATTGGGGTTGATACCTCTGAAGTCACGTACACGCGGAAGTGCGACGTTAAAGAATCTGTCGAGGAATTCATACATCTTCTCATCTCTCAGCGTTACCTTTACGCCGATTATCATGCCCTCTCTGAGCTTGAAGTTTGCGACAGATTTCTTAGCGCGGCATACTACCGGCTTCTGACCGGTTATCAGTGACAGATCGTTCATTATCGCGTCTACGACCTTGGCGTTTTCCTTAGCCTCGCCGCAGCCTACGTTTATCACGATCTTGTCGAGCTTGGGGACCTGCATCACACTCTTATAGCCGAACTTTTTGAACAGCGCGGGTGCGACGGTCTCCCTGTAATATGCTTTCATTCTTGTCATAGTTTAATTCTCCTTACGGTAGCCGGAAGCTGCTTTATCCGACCCCTGTGTCCGACGTCTTACAGCTCTGCACCGCAGCGCTTGCAGACTCTTACTTTCTTGTCACCCTTTTGCTCGTGTCCTACTCTGGTAGGCTTGTTGCACTTAGGGCAGACCGGCATTACCTTGCATGCGTATATGGGAGCCTCCGCGTTGACGCGGCCGCCAAGCTCTCCCTGGCGTCTGGGCTTAACGTGCTTGGTAACTACGTTTCTGCCTTCAATGATGACCTTCTTCTCTTTGGGGGATACCTCAAGCACCTTGCCCTGCTTGCCCTTGTCCTTGCCGGACATCACCTGAACGGTATCACCTGTTTTTATATGCAGTGTGTTCATGTTTACCTCCGGATCATAATACTTCGGGAGCAAGCGAAAGGATCTTGATATAGTCCTTTTCTCTGAGCTCTCTGGCTACAGGCCCAAAAATACGGGTCCCTCTGGGGTTCTTGTCTTCTCTTATTATTACGGCGGCATTTTCGTCGAAACGGATATATGTGCCGTCGTCACGTCTGAGTCCGGTCGTGGAGCGAACGATTACGCACTTTACAACATCGCCCTTTTTAACGGTTCCGCCGGGGTTAGCCTTCTTTACGGAGGCTACTACCACGTCGCCGATGTTTGCGTATCTTCTGCGGGTGCCGCCGAGTACTCTTATACACATAAGCTCTTTGGCGCCGGTGTTATCCGCAACCTTCATGCGTGTCTGCATTTGAATCATGGATATTTCTCCTTTACGGTAAAATCAAAAGCGATCGTTATTACTTAGCCTTCTCGATGATGTTTATCAAACGCCATCTCTTATCCTTGGAAAGAGGTCTGGTCTCCATAATCTCAACCTTGTCCCCTATACCGCAGGAATTGTTCTCGTCATGTGCTTTCAGCTTGATAGTACGCTTGATTATCTTCTTGTAGAGAGGGTGGCGGACGTTGTCCTCGATCGCTACAACGATAGTCTTATCCATCTTGTCGCTTACGACCTTGCCGACTCTGGTCTTTCTTAAATTTCTTTCACTCAAAGCTCTGTTCTCCTCTCTTACTTGTTAGCGGCGATCTCGCGCTCACGCTGGATCGTTTTGCATATCGCGATCTCTTTTCTTACCGCCTTTATTCTCATGGGGTTTTCAAGCTGATTTACGGCAAGCTGAAAACGGAGGTTGAATAATTCCTGCTTAAGCTCTGCCAGCTTCTTTTCAAGCTCGATCTCGTTAAGTTCTTTTATTTCTTTAGCCTTCATTACTGCTCGCCTCCTGTGTTCTTTGTGACGAATTTGCACTTGATAGGCAGCTTGTGCATCGCAAGACGCATTGCCTCTCTTGCAACTTCTTCACTTACACCCGCGATCTCGAACATCACGCGTCCGGGCTTAACAACGGCTACCCAATACTCAGGCGAACCTTTACCGGAACCCATTCGTGTTTCTGCCGGCTTTTCGGTGACCGGCTTGTCGGGGAATATCTTTATCCATACCTGTCCGCCACGCTTGATGTAACGCGTCATCGCGATACGGGCGGCCTCTATCTGGTTGGAGGTTATCCACGCCGGCTCAGTCGCCTGAAGACCGTAATCTCCGTAGGTTACCACGTTGCCGCGTGTTGCTTTTCCGGTCAAACGACCGCGCTGTACTCTCCTGTATTTTACTCTCTTCGGAAGCAGCATTATTCGTTACCTCCCTCTTTAGCTCTGCGCTCAGATCTTTCCCCTCTTGCGGGTCTGTCTGATCTGTCCCTTGCGGGTCTGCTCTTTCTGTTGTCGTCACGGCGGCGACGCGGTCTTTCTTCTCTGTTGGCGGGAAGCTCACCCTTGAGCACCTCACCCTTGTATATCCAGACCTTTACGCCGATAACGCCGTATGTGGTGTTCGCTCTTGCTACGCCGTAATCAATGTCGGCT
>CANQKE010000040.1 GCA_947624435.1 uncultured Ruminiclostridium sp. | reverse complement strand
ATTTCATCACCGCCCTTTTTATTATACCATATTTATTCGAAAAAGCCAAGCATTTGCTTGGCTTTTTCGACAGGTTGAAAATCCCTCCCGTTTTTCGGGAGGGATTTTTTAGCTATGTGTTACTTTTTGGTGGAAGCCGAACCTGTTTTCCATGCGCCGTAGATAGTGCTTGAACCAGTCGAGCTTTTCCTTGTCGTTGCCCTTGCAGACGTATATCATCAGCTTGTAATCCAGAAATCCGTCCTTTTCATGATTCGTTAAGTTGTTAAAGGTTTTCGGCGTGCAGTCTATCATCATCGAAAAATCTCCGCTGCAATAACGGCAGATACTCACCGTGCGCTGCTGACCGACGTTAAGAAACGCTCATAATTTTCTAATTAAATTAGAATTCCTTTCTAAAAATATGTTATTGTCTTACCAAAAAAGCTATGATATACTTTAATTACCGCTCCGGAACGGATTTATTTGAAAGGAAAATGTTTATGAAAACCATAGGAGAAAGAATCAGAGAATACCGCAAGGCGGCTAAACTGACGCAGGAACAGTTGGCGGCGCGTCTGAACGTATCGTTTCAGTCAGTGTCGAAATGGGAGACAAACAATGCAAGTCCGGATTTGTCTTTGATCATTCCGATCGCAAGACTTTTCGGGATCAGCGCCGATGAGCTACTCGGAATGTGTGACAGTGACCCCGACAGCCGCTATGATGAACTCAAAGAGGCGTATGAACACACATTCAAAACAGAGGATTTTGCCGAACGTCAGCGCATCTGCGAAGCTGCTGTATCGGAATATCCCGGCGATATGCGGTGGCTTTCAAACCTTGCATGGGTTATCTCAAACCGTTCGTTTGAATACGGCGACGAAAAGGAATACGTCGCCGAGCAGGAAAAGGCGATAAAGCTCTTCAACGCCGTTATCAAAAACTGCAACGACGAGCTTGTGAGGAGCGAAGCTATAGAGGGTATCACCCAGCTTTTAAGCTGGCGCGGACGCCGCGATGAGGCAAGGCGATATGTCGAGCTTCTGCCCGAAAGACAGTCCTTTTCACGTGAACAGGTCATTGAAAACTGTCTGTCAGACGAGGAGCTTATAATCTTCAAACAGAACCGCATAAAGAGCAATCTTGAGGGCATTCTATGGGATCTGTCCCTGCTTGCGCCATACACTTTTGCCGACGCTGAAAAGGCGGTGCTCTGCGCGCTGATACCGGACGGGAATTATCTCGAGTTCAATCACAGTCTCTACTATGCCGTCCGTCAGAAGATAAACGGTATAATTAAAAAAGATAACCCCGACAGGAAAGAAATTTTGCGTCTTTTGAAAGAGATGAAGTCCTGCGCCGCTGAATACGATAGGATAGTATTTGAAAAGCCGGGAATCTACCGATATACTTCGCCCGTTTTTGATAGAATAGAGACCGACACACGCGACTGGTTCGGGAACGAAGGCAAGCCGATGTCGGAGGATTTCAGGGAATATTTAAACGACTACGCATTTGATTTTCTACGAATCGATATAGAATTTGGCGAGCTAAACAAGTAATCGTTGCAAAATATTTCACAAAATTGCTTTCAAATAGGTCGTCGCGCTTTCAAAATAACCGCTAAAATAAAACACGCAGTACAGAGCCTATTCTGTGCTGCGTATTTGATTTATCGGCGGTTTTCATTAAATGTCATGACATTAAAAAGCCTCTGAACATGAAAAATATATGAAATTTCCCAAAGCATATTGACACCGCGTCAGAATAGTGGTATACTATCTATAGTGACGAGGTGTCAGAATATATAACCTCAAATAAAAAATAAGGAGGTCATAAAATGCCGAAAGGTTCGCCGGAGCTTACCAGCGCGCGCAAAGAGGAGATAATAAACGCCTGCGAAAAGCTGTATCAGACGATGAGCTTTAAGGATATAACGCTGAAAGATATAAGCGCTCAAACCAGCTTTACCCGCACGTCTATCTACAATTATTTTCAGACGAAAGAGGAGATTTTCCTTGCGCTTTTACAGCGGGAATACGAGCTTTGGAACGCGGAATTAGAAAAAATCATGACGGAATTTCCCGCGCTTACAAAAGCGGGATTTGCCGATAAGCTGGCAGGCTCTCTTGAAAACCGCGAGCAGCTGCTCAAAATCATGTCGATGAATCATTACGACCTTGAAAGCAGCAGCCGCCCCGAACGGCTCGCGGAGTTTAAGGTCGCTTACGGAAATTCTTTGCGGATAGTTATGCGCTGTCTGGAGCAGTATTTTCCCCAAATGCCGATCGCTGAAAAGCAGCGGTTTCTTTACACCTTTTTCCCGTTCATGTTCGGGATATATCCGTATACTTTCGTTACCAAAAAACAGCGGACGGCGATGGAGCAGGCGGGCGTAAATTACGCGTTTATGACGATAAAAGAAATTGTATACAACTGTGTAATAGGTCTTTTGGAAGATCAAAAGGAGGCGGTTTTATGAAATATGCAGCGCTCGGAAATTCCGACCTGCGGGTATCCCGTATCTGCATGGGCTGTATGGGGTTAGGAAACGCCGCGACGGGTCAGCATAGCTGGACGCTCGGCGAGGAGCAGTCGCGGGAGATAATAAAGCGTGGGCTGGAACTCGGGATAAACTTTTACGATACCGCGATCGCCTACCAAAACGGCACGAGCGAGCAATTTGTCGGCAAGGCTCTTCGGGACTTTGCAAGGCGGGAGGATTTTGTGATAGCTACCAAATTCACGCCCCGGACGCAGGACGAGATCGACGCGGGCGTCAGCGGTCAGCAGCATATCGCAAATTATCTTGACCAAAGTCTTAAAAATCTCGGCATGGACTATGTTGATCTTTACATTTATCACATGTGGGATTACCATACGCCGATGGAGGAGATCATGGAGGGGCTGCACAATGCGGTAACTTCGGGAAAAGCGCGGTATATCGGCATTTCAAACTGCTATGCGTGGCAGCTTGCAAAGGCGAATTTTTACGCGCGGGAAAACGGCTTGACGGAGTTTATTTCGGTGCAGGGACATTATAACCTGATTTTCCGCGAGGAAGAACGCGAGATGAAACCGTTCTGCGCCGACCAGAATATAGCGATGACTCCGTACAGCGCGCTTGCGGGAGGACGGCTGTCAAAGCGCCCGGGTGAGACTTCTAAGCGGCTTGCGGAGGATTCTTACGCGAAATTCAAATACGATAAAACCGCCGAGGCGGACGGAAAAATTATCGCGCGCGTCACTGAATTAGCGGACAAACGCGGCGTATCAATGACTGAGATTTCCCTTGCGTGGCTATTAACAAAGGTGACTGCTCCGGTGGTAGGTGCGACGAAATTTTCGCACGTCGACGGCGCGGCAAGGGCGGTAGATATCGAGCTTTCACAAGAGGAAATAAATTATCTTGAAGAACTTTACGTTCCCCATGCGCTTGTCGGCGTTATGGCGCAAAACGGCAGGCAAAAAGCAGGGAATGTAGTATAATTTTAAGGAGGAATTTACCATGGAAAAAATCACACAGACAGCGGGCAGAGATCAGCTCGGCAATTTCGCGCCGGATTTTGCGCATTTTAACGACGACGTGCTTTTCGGCGAAAACTGGAACAATCCCGATATCGACCTTAAAACCCGTTGTATTATCACGGTCGTGGCGCTGATGAGCTCCGGCATTACCGATTCGTCGCTGGTGTATCATCTTGAAAACGCGAAAGCGCACGGCGTTACCAAAGCCGAGATCGCGGCAATCGTTACCCACGTCGGCTTTTATGTAGGCTGGCCTAAAGCGTGGGCGGTGTTCAGAATGGCAAAGGACGTTTGGAACGAGACTGCGCCCGAAACTTCCGATAAGGAGAAATACCAGAATACTATCCTTTTCCCGATAGGCGCGCCGAACGACGGCTTTGCACAGTATTTTATCGGGCAGAGCTACCTCGCGCCTATCTCAAAAGAGCAGGTCGGCATTTTCAACGTGACCTTTGAGCCGGGCTGCCGCAACAATTGGCATATCCACCACGCGACTAAAGGCGGCGGGCAGATACTTGTATGCGTCGGCGGCCGCGGCTATTATCAGGAGTGGGGCAAGGACGCGATAGAAATGCTCCCCGGCGACTGCATAAATATCCCCGAGGGCGTAAAGCATTGGCACGGCGCAGCACCGGACAGCTGGTTTTCACACCTTGCGATAGAAGTCCCCGGCGAAAACGGCTCTAACGAGTGGCTGGAGCCTGTCGATGACGAGCAGTACGGAGATTTGAAATAAAATGAAAAAGATTGTAACGATTTTACTTGCGCTTGTTCTGATGCTTGCCCTTGCAGCTTGTGCAGGAAATAGCGCACCGACGAGCGTTACAAGTACCGAATCGTCACAAAGCAGCACGGTAATTTTCGAAACATTTTCCGCAACAACTCAAAGCAGTTCGGATAAAAGCACCGAAAGCGCTCCAACGCCGAGTGAAACCGCAAACATCGGCAAATTTGATTTTGAAAAGAGGAAAGTTATGCTGAACAGCGGCTATGAAATGCCGATAATGGGGCTTGGAACTTACAGTCTTTCCGATGAAGAATGCTACAACTCGGTGACGGCTTTGCTCCAAAACGGCGGGCGGCTTATTGACACGGCATATATGTACGGCAACGAGGCGGCTGTCGGGCGCGCGATACGGGACAGCGATGTGCCGCGTGAGGAAATTTTCGTCATTACGAAAATCTACCCCGGAGAGCAGTTTGCAGAGCCCGAAAAGGCAATACAAGACGCGCTCGACAAGTTGGATATCGGCTATATTGATATGATGTTATTGCACCACCCCGGCGAGAATGACGTTAAAGCGTATCTTGCAATGGAAAAATTCGTAGAGGACGGGAAAATACACTCACTCGGTTTGTCAAACTTTTATGTGGAAGAACTCGAAGAATTTTTGCCGCAGGTGAATATTACTCCCGCACTCGTGCAAAATGAAATTCACCCGTATTATCAGGAACAGGCGGTAGTGCCGTATATTCAAAATCTCGGCATTGTCGTGCAGGGTTGGTATCCGTTCGGCGGCAGAGGTCATACCTCGGAAATGCTCGGCGATGAAACGCTGAACGAAATTGCGAACGCTCACAAAGTTACCGCCGCGCAGGTCATTCTTCGTTGGAATTTGCAAAGGGGCGTGGTTGTTATTCCCGGTTCAAGCAATCCCGACCACATAAAGGAAAATCTTGATATTTTCGGATTTGAACTTTCAGACAGCGAGATGGAGAAAATCGCCGCGTTAAACCGCGATGAAAAGCACGATTGGTATTGAGAATTCAGAAAGGCAGGTTGTTACAATCCGATAAACACCTACAGCAACGAAATTCGCAGCGCGGTGCTTATAATGCACGGCGAAAAGGCGCATTCCTGCTATTTTGGGAAAGACGCTTATGCGGCAATGACCACCGACAGCAAATACACGGACAACAAGGAGCTTTTGATCATTCCGGACGCTGTTCACACCGATCTATATGACGGCGGCGGGAAAAATGCAATTCCGTTTGATAAGCTGGAACAGTTTTTCAAAAAATATCTTCGATAAATTGAATCTCTCTCCGCGAGAATTTTTCTCTCTCACCGTGATATTTACATATACGCGGCTGTCTGATATAATGGTCTTACCGGACCGGAAAAAATCTTGAGGAGAATAACTATGAATCTTCATTTCGGAGCAAATCTTAAACAGCTTCGCCGAGAGCGGGACATGACCCAAGAGGAGTTAGCAGACGCCTTGGGTTTGTCAGTTCAGGCGATAAGCCGCTATGAGACTAACGCCGCCTATCCCGATATCGAGATGCTGCCCGTGATCGCAGGATATTTCGACACGACCGTCGATTTGCTTTTGGGGGTATCGGCAAAAGCCCGCGAAAGCCGCCGCGGCGAATATTATTCGCGTTTCAGAGAGGCAAACAGTGCAAAGGCACGGCTTGAAATTCTAAACAAATGGCGCGCCGAATTTCCCGACGAGTGGCTGGCGGTTTATAACACCATGGTCACAGTCGGCGAGCTTCCCGAGGAAAAGCGGGACATGAACGCGCTGAGAAGTATCGCAAAAAACGCGCTGAAGCGCTGTAACGACCCCGGGTGGCACGATCACCTGATTTTTGGGTATCTCAATTCCGAGGACGACGAAAAAGCCGCGCTCGACTTTATCGCCGAGTACGGCTCAGAGCGAGATTTAAGCAAGCTGAATCTGATGATGAACTATTATCAGGGCCGTGACGATAATAAAGCGCGCGCACTTTATCAGTATCAGATATTTGTTCAGACAGACAATTTCATGAATTTTCTGACTGCTTACCGGAATATCGGCGATGTGCGTGAGGCGATAAACGGCTGCGAGCAGGCGCTTGATATTCTGAAAAGACTGTCGAATGATCCCGACCTCACAAAGCCCGATAAGTGGATCGACTCAAAGCTCATGGCGTTGCTCCGCCTATCTAACAACTATCTGTTCTTTGATGAGCGCGAAAAGGGTTTTAATGCGCTCGATACGGCGATAACTCTGATAGAGAATATGATAAACCTGCCCGACGGCACGAAAATAACCTGCGGAACGAAGAGGTTTGACGCTTTAGACTGCGTTACTCAAAAGGCTGCGTCGTATTATAGCGGCAGCGACTGTTTATATTCATACAACGGGCTGGCGATATTGCTGAAATATGAAAACCTGCCGTTTGAGGGGGACTACTCGAACGATGTGTGGCACTTCTTCGCGGTAAAATACAGAAACATCATCACCGACCCCTGCTGGCACAATTTTGCGAGATATAAGGACGACCCGGAGTATCAAAAGTATGCCGAGCGCGTCAGACATGCCGACGACGTCACCGACCTTAAAAACGTGGAATATATCCTCACGCGCGGGGTAGTCGCAAACCCGAGCGGCGGGCGTATCTGCGCCGTGAAAACAAATGACCGCGATGACCGCAGGCTGCTTTATATTCTTTTGGAGAGACCCGAAGGCGGCTTTGCAAAGGCGATAGAGCAGTTTGAAGAGGCAGTCGGGCTCAGCGGCATAACCGAGGCCGAGGCGGTCATGACGGTCGAAAGCGAGGGTAGGATAGTGAATACACCCGACGACGTTGCAAAGTGGCTGAAAACCAATAAAATTTCTGCCAATTGACGGAGGTTTTGCCCGTTTTGATATTTCTTGCGGCGTTATCTTCTTAAAACACACAAATCGTCGTGTCTGTTTGGACACGACGATTTGTTATACTATTCGGTTTTATTATGAAAAGGTGATTTTTGATCTGCTTTCAATATACGCGTTTTTCGGCATACCGAAGCTTAGCGCTCGTCGGTAAAGCTCGGCGGCGTCACGGTCGTACCCGATGCTTATAAGCGCGTTGATGGCGAAATTTAGTCCTACCTGCGCCTTATTCTTATCGCTGCGGCAGCGGTTTATGTGCTGCCACTCTCCGGGGAGATACTTTTGCTCGGAGTCGGGGCAGCTTAGCAAAGGTAAAAATTTTTCGCAGATATCAGCCATGTTTATCTCGCTGTCTATCCCTGCTCTAAGGCACAATGCCGCATAGACCAGCCGGTAGAGATCGATATGCTCAGAGTCTTTCGATCTATCAAGAAAGCTGCGCAGATTTTCCGCCGCCGCTGCCGTCCTTTTCGGAGGTATTTTAATTGCGGGGTTTATCGAAAGCGCCGCGCGGTGCATTTCAAATATCGCGCCCTCTATGCCGGATATATCGGGCTCTGACGTCACTGCGGACAAGTACAGCTCCCACCAGAAATCCCCGTACCCGCCGGATTCCAACGTAAACCGCTGGGTGGTATCGCAGACGCACCACGCTTTGTATTTTGCGGGCAGCTTATTTACAAAGGCGGAAAATCTCCTGTGGCAGTCGTACTGCTCCTTTGGCATTCTCAGCATGGCGTACTGGTCGGATATGTTCCACAGGCAAAATCCGGTCAGCATATCGCTGTTTTCGTCTTTTGAAAGCAGTTCTTCGAGATATTTTATAAGAGCTGCTTTATCTTTGCTTTGCTGTATGGCGCGAAAGCGTCGGCGAATGTCGTCGGTGATATCCAAGTTCTTCTCCTTATGACAAGGATTTTGCGGCGTCAGGCTTTAATATCTTTTTCTGTATCATGTTCATCAAATTGATGATGAGCGGAGCGCCTGCGGTTATATACAGTATCACGATAAACTGCTCTATCGCTTTGCCTACGCCGCCCGAGATAAGCTGCGGGATAAGCGGAGCGGCAAATTCTTTGAGCAGGAAATACACGCCTATGCAGACTGCGTAGCGTATAACCCTTATATACCACTTGCCCTCAACGCTGAATTTTATAAATCTTCTTTCCAAAAACCAGCCGATTATGAAGCCCAGTCCCATGCCCGCGTTTTTGAATGCGTCAACGGACATTTTGTTAGGATCGACTATTACGTTTCCTGCCGCGTCATAGTCAACGGGATAACCTTTAAGCGCGGCGTATATGATAAGTATTACGCACAGCGCCGCTCCCGATACCAGTACAATCCAGTCCTTGTTCGGGTTTTTATCCACCCAGTCCAGAAGATACTTGAACGCGAACAGCAATACCGCCGCTAACACCAGCGATACTATAACGTCCTGCGGAGTATGTACGCCGAGGTAATTGCGGGAAAAGCCGATAAGCAGCACCACCACGATAAGTATCACTTTTATAATAATGTTCCTGCCTTTTTTCAGCGTCAATCCGCCGAAAAAACTTGCCGCGTTTGCGGAATGTCCGCTCGGAAAAGAGTATCCGGTGGCGTCCGCTATAGCGCCCTCTACCGGCGTTACCCGCGCGTCAAGTATCCACGGGCGGTAAACGCAGGCGGTTATTTTTACAAATGCGTTTATTACACGGTTGTAATAGAACGTAAGCATTAAAAATATACCCTCGCGCTTATCCACGCACCAGTACATAGCCGCGACTAACAGCGTTACTATCGACGCTTCTCCGAGCTTTGTTACAAGCTCGAAAAAGCCGTCCAGCACTCCGCCGGTAGCGTCGCGGAAATTTTGCAGCATTAAAAGATAATCAATGCCCATAATATGCCTCCTGATATTTTGGTCTTTCGGTATTGTAACATATTTACACGCAAAATTCAATAAGAAAATCACCAAAAATTGTTAATTTTTCAAATCTCTGTTTTGGTGATGAACATGAACATCAGATAGGAGGCTTATCCGAACGAAAGAGCATTCTCAGCCGTCCTGAGATACCGTGAACATAACGTCCCCGATACTTACCGACAATAACTTTCCGGACATATCGGCGGTGACGCGGTAGCTGCCGCGCTCGTTATTGCCCGAAACATACAGCTGTTCTCCGTTTTTACTTGCCGGAGCGCTTTCTTTGAGCATATCTATCACCTCGGTTATCTCCGACGCGGGCAGGGTAAATCCCGCCCCATCGCTCGGAAAATCAAAGCTTATGCCGTCATAGCTGACCGAGGTGTTCTCCCCGCTGCCGGTCATGACCAGTCCGCTTATGCTGTCGGGAGAGGTAAAGCTCACCGTCCAGTCGTCTCCGGTACGCGTAAATTCCGCCGAAGCGATCACCTCGCCGCATTTAAGCTCGCCGGAGTATGACAGATCCCCGTCATAATGCAGCGTGCTTTGGCCTAATTCACTGCATGAAGAGAACAGCAGCACGCAGAGTATTATCACCGTAACAAACATTGTCTTAGACATAACAGTACCCTTTCCGGGGACGTCGGTCAGCTTTTCAGGATATACGGATACAGCTCGGCAAGCTCGCCCGGCATTATCCCGGACATAGCGCGGGTCTCGGCGGCTTTTTCCGCGGCAAGTCCCGCAAGATAAGCGCCCAGCCGCAGCGCGTCGAATTTCTCCACGCCCTGCGCGAGCAATCCGCCTATAGTGCCGGTGAGGCAGTCGCCGCTGCCGCCTTTAGCAAGTGCTTCGTTTCCGCTCATGTTGACTGCCGTTCGGCCGTCCGGCGTGGCTATCACCGAATATGCGCCTTTCAGCAGCAGAAATACGCCGTATTCCTTTGAAAAGTCTTTTGCCTTATTTATCGGGTCGCTTAGTATCTCCTCCACCGAATAGCCGCTTATGCGGGAAAATTCCTTCGGGTGGGGAGTCATCAACAGCCCGTTTATGTTGTCCCTCAGTTCATGTATATGTCCCGAAAGAGAATTTATGCCGTCCGCGTCGACAAGCACAGGGCAGCTTATATTTTCCGCAAGGGCGGTCACCGCCAGACGCGTGTCCTCGCGGTTTCCCATGCCGCAGCCTATAATGACCGCGTCGGAAGATCCTGCCGCCGCAAGTATATCGCTGATATCCTCCGCGTCGATGTAACCCATACCGTTTTTAAGCGGGAGGAACGTACACTCATGCAGCGACATTGATACCGACGACGTGACCTCTTTTACCGACGCGAGCGTGACTATGCCCGCGCCCGTCCTCATCGCCGCATGGCAGGACAGCCATGCTGCCCCCGGAAAGCGCTCGCTGCCCGCAACGTTCAGCAGTCTGCCATAGCTGCCTTTATGGGTAAATCTTTCCCGCTTCGGAAAGAGCGACAGCAGCGAGTCGGAATTTATTTCAGCCTCATAGCCAGGATAAGCGGTTATCCCTATTTCAATTGGTATTATCCTGCCGGAAAGCATAGCGCAGGGCGGTATGAGCTGCCCCGTCTTTACCGCTCCCGCGGCAAAGGTCACGTCCGCGCGAAACGCATTCTCGCAGGCGGTGCCGTTAAGCGCGTTACAGCCGGAAGCTATATCCGCGCTCGCCTTAAACGCTTTACTTATATTGCAAGCGGAAAACAGCCCGGCGATATCCTCCGAAAGCTCCCCGTGAAAGCCCGTGCCGTATACGCAGTCAAGAATTATCTGTGCGTTTAACGCAGAAAACGCCTCCTCGCGGTTTGAAAGCGGTATTTCACGGAAAATGTAAGGCAATGCGCGTTCGCTCGCCTGTATTGCAAGTTCGGTCGAGGGAGCTTTTACCGAAACAACAGTCGCTTTTGCTCCGTATTTTGCGATGTACCGCGACGCTGCGTAACCGTCGCCGCCGTTGTTTCCGCTCCCGCACAGTATAGTGACGTTCCTGCCGTTAAGCCCGACCAGCTCGTCCAGTCCGCAGGCTATACCTTTTCCGACGTTGTCCATAAGCTGCGAAAGGGAAACGCCGTCCGCCTCGCTCCTCAGCTCCGCGTTTTTCATCTGCTCCGGCGTTACTGCGACCGGTGATTTTACTGTAGTCATAATTTATCCTTTCTAATGTCAAAACAGGCAAGACCTTTACGCCTTGCCTGTATCCTGATCTGTATTTTCATCATCTTCAGCGGTATTTGTTGATACTTCCGAAGTGACCTTAGCCTTTACCGGCTCTTTCTTATCCTTTTTGAAAAAGTCCTTAAAGCTGCGCTTTTCCTTGTCCTTTTTCATATACGGCGGGTGAGGGAACATGACCGGTTCTCCGCTATCTTCGTCAAAATGATGTATCTCCCGATAATCATCGGAATCCTGCGGCAGTTCCCGACGCTCCAGCCCGTGAGCGACGCGCGTTTTTACAAACGCGTATATTACAGCGAACATAGGTATACCGATTATCAATCCGGCAAAGCCGAATATTCCCTGTCCGACCAGCATGCCGAATATTACCCAGAAGCTGGACAGTCCGGTTGAATCGCCGATTATCTTCGGGGAGATGACGTTTCCGTCAAGCTGCTGTATGATTATCATGATTATCACGAAGTACAGGCACTGCCACGGATCGGCCAGCAGCAGCAAAAGTATGCAGGGCACCGCTCCGATAAACGGCCCGAAGAACGGGATTATGCAGGTGATCCCCATGATAACGCTTATCAGTATAGCGTATTCCATATTGAATATATTCAGCACCACGATATACATAGCGCCTACTATAAACGCGTTTATCAGCGTACCGGTGATAAAATGACCGAACGAGCGGTGTATCTCCCGCACCGTGTTTATCGTCTTGTTTGCGGTTTTGGTCTTGAATATACAGTACGCTATTTTCTTGAACTGCGCCGCGAACAATTCCTTGCTGTTCAAAAAGTAAATGGCTATCACAAAGCCGAGCAGCAGGTTCAGCGATACGTTTATTATCGTCATTACGTTCGAGGTGATAAGATCCCATATATTGTTCATCGAGGGCAAAAGCTCGGTGGACAGCCAGTTGTTCAGCATATCCGACAACCCGCTGGTAAAGCTCAGCACGTACTTTTCTATCTCAGGATAGTTAGCGAGAGTATCGCTTATCCATTTTGAAATGTTGTCAACGTATGACGGTATATTTTCGATAAGCAGGGAGATAGTCTTTATCATCTCCGGCAGCAGTATCCAGATTATCCCTATCACGATCGCAAGCGCGAGCAGCATGGTAAACGTTACGCTGAGTACCCTTGCCACTCTCCTTACGGGGAACGTCTTAGGCGGCGGTTCTTCTCCGGGGTGATTTTTCAAAAACCGCTCACGTTTTTTGTCCTGGATAGTGTAGAACAATCTGCGCAGGCAGGGCTTTTCTATAAACGTTGCGACAGGCGACAACACGTATGCTATGATAAAGCCGTACAGCACGGGGGTAAGTATGCCGAAAAACGTGCCTAATGCGCTCAATATGCCGTCTATTCCGGAAAGCATTACGAAAAATACGCAGGTCGCGGCAGCTACCAAAAACGCGGTTATTCCCCAATACAGATATTTTTTATCCCATTTGTATTTCAAGCTGCCGCCCCCTTTCAAAAGATATCGCTTACTTTTATTATAATATTATCGGATAGCTTTGTCAAGTTATTCCGTTTAAGTTTACGTATTTTTCCTTATGTCGGGATAATTGCAAAAATTTTGCACAAAAACGCCGCCGTAAAAGGAATAATATTCTCTCTATGAAAAGGACAAAGCTCTTGACAAAGCGGCGGAAAAATGTTATATTAATATTTAATAACCCGATAGCTTTATCCGTTTTTCGACGGATAAATTTTTTAATAAGCCGCATATCTGAAAGGAGAAAGACATGGCATTTATTTACAGTGAACCCTCGCATACCTTCGGCGAATATTTGTTAGTGCCGGGCTATTCCTCGGCGCAGTGTATACCCGCCAACGTATCCTTGCGCACTCCGGTAGTTAAGTACAAAAAGGGAGAGCAGAGCAGCATCTGCCTGAATATCCCGCTGGTATCGGCGATAATGCAGTCGGTATCCGACGATAAAATGGCGGTCGCGCTTGCAAAAGAGGGCGGTCTTTCGTTTATATACGGCTCTCAGTCGGTACAGGACGAGGCGGCGATGGTCGCGCGCGTAAAAGGCTACAAGGCGGGCTACGTCACCAGCGATTCCAACCTTTCACCCGAAATGACGCTTGCCGACGTGCTTAAGCTCAAGGAAAAGACCGGACATTCCACCATGCCGGTGACCGAGGACGGCACTGCTAACGGCAAGCTGCTCGGTATAGTTACCGGACGCGATTACCGTGTATCTAGAATGTCGCCCGACACCAAAGTAAAGGAATTTATGACACCGCGGGAAAAGCTGATAACCGCTCCTGCCGATACTACTCTTAAAGAGGCCAACGACATAATCTGGGAGCATAAGCTGAACTCCCTGCCGATAGTGGAGGACAACGGCGTACTCAGATATTTCGTATTCAGAAAAGACTATGAGCAGCACAAGGAAAACAAGGACGAGCTGCTGGACAGCAAAAAGCGCTATATGGTCGGCGCGGGCATAAACACCCGTGATTACGCTGAGCGCGTACCCGCTTTAGTGGACGCCGGCGCGGACGTATTGTGCATAGACAGTTCCGAGGGCTTTACCGAGTGGCAGAAGCTTACTATAGAATGGATACGCAGCCGTTACGGCGACGATGTAAAGGTCGGCGCGGGCAACGTCGTGGATAAGGACGGGTTCCGCTTCCTTGCCGAGTGCGGCGCGGACTTCATAAAGGTGGGCATAGGCGGCGGTTCTATCTGTATCACCCGCGAGCAAAAGGGCATAGGCAGAGGACAGGCCACCGCGCTTATCGAGGTGTGCGAGGAGCGCAATAAATATTTCGAGGAGACCGGAATATATATCCCGATATGCTCCGACGGCGGAATAGTACATGATTATCACATGACGTTAGCACTTGCCATGGGCGCTGACTTTATGATGCTGGGACGTTATTTCTCCCGCTTTGACGAATCCCCGACAAACAAGCTGTTTGTAAACGGCAGCTACGTCAAGGAATACTGGGGAGAGGGCTCCAACCGCGCGAGAAACTGGCAGAGATACGATATGGGCGGCGACGCTAAGCTGTCCTTTGAAGAGGGCGTAGACAGCTATGTGCCTTATGCCGGCAGCTTAAAGGACAACGTTACCCGCTCGCTGTCTAAGGTGCGCTCCACCATGTGCAACTGCGGCTGCCTGAACATTCCCGAGCTGCAAAAGAATGCTCGGCTGACATTGGTATCCTCCACCAGTATAGTGGAGGGCGGCTCTCACGACGTTATCCTTAAAGAAAGCCGTTCCGGAAGAACAGAATGATTTTATAATATAAATAAAATATTCTGCTTTTTTCAAAGCAAAGTACAGGCTTTAGAAAAAGTGTTAAAAAGCCGGAAGGAAAGAGGAGTATGAGGGGAAAACCATCAGGGTTTTCACCCTCATTAGCGATAAGTGCCGCTCGCAGAGCGGCAAAAATGAGCAAGTATGTCAGCACATACTTGCTCATTTTTGGTCAGCTTGTCGAAAAATCCGACCATAGGGAGGTTTTTCGACAAGCTGCGCTCCGCTTTGATTTTTTCAAAGCGGAGTATTTTTATGCTGTTAGTTTACTCTTCAAACGAGTCCTCTTCGTTTCTGGAGTTCCAAAGCTCTACCAGCTTTTCCATTTCCTCCTCGGTGAGGGAAATGCCCTTGCCCATTCTGCTGTGGTCGGGCGACCATGAACGGATATCGTACTTTGGCGGACGGTCGTTCCAGCTTACCATGTTAAGCTCCAGATTGTAGCTGCCCGCCTCTCCGAACACGCCCAGCTCCTTGGTTATCTCATACTTAAAATCTGCCATTATTCTTTCTCCTTTTTATCGTTTTTATTGCTTTTCAAAGCCTTTTCGGCTTTTTTGTCTTTGTTTTTCTTGGGAAGCCTTGTTTTATCCGCAAATTCCACCGCGTCAAAAAGGCATTGATAACGCGGAGGTATCAGCTTATTGATATGGCGCTTTCCGAAGTACCACATATCAAATTCCGCATTGTCAAGCAGCTTATCAAGGTATGTATTCACATGATTGCGGTTAGTCTTGCCTATATCTATAAATTCGTCCAATCTTGCGGGCGGCTCGTAGGTGATTATTATATCCGCTCTTCCGCCGTTCGCTTTAAGATTTTCGATACCCTCCGACAGCTCTTCCTCGGTGGGTATCTCTTTTATCCAGAGCTTTTCATCGTCCGGCTCAAGGTAAGAGGTATTTTCGTCGCTTTGCCCTCCTCCGAAAGAGAATATGCGCTTATTCGCTATCTCATACAGCTGTCCGCGCATAAGCTGCCGCAGATTTCCGCTTATCAGCCTTGTCTTGCCGCCGCACCATTCTTCTACCGGATACTGTTCCAAAAGCTCGTAATTTTCGTGCGTTCCCTCCACGAAGAGGATATTGTATTTTTTCTTTCCCAGCTTTTTAAGCGTTCTGCGCTCTTTCTTGCTGCCGTCCCAGATGCAGCCGAAGTCCCCGCAGATTATCAGCGCGTCGCCCCTGCGCAGCTTTTTAAGCTTAGGAGCCTTAAATCGCGTAAGGTCGCCGTGCAGATCGCCGGTAACACATATCATAATATCGCCGTTCCTTCCTTGGAATATCAGTTTTCGGGATAAAGCTCCCAGTCGATGGGCTCTATCCCGTGCGCGATGAGAAATTTATTCACCGCGGAAAAATGCCTGCACCCGAAAAATCCGTTATATGCGGAAAGCGGACTTGGGTGCGCGGCGGTAAACACGCCGTGTATCGGATTGGTTATCAGCGGCCGCTTTGCCTTTGCGTTGCCGCCCCAGAGTATGAACGCCACCGGAGCGGTCTTTTCATTAACAAGGCTTATTATGCGGTCGGTAAGCTGCTCCCAGCCCTTGCCGCGATGACTGCCCGCCATTCCCTCACGCACGGTAAGAGAGGTGTTTAACAGCAATACCCCCTGCTTTGCCCACGAGGTAAGCTCGCCGAAATTCGGGTCGCATTTTATGCCGAGATCGTCATACAGCTCCTTGAACATATTCTGAAGAGAGGGCGGCGGCTGCACTCCGCGCCGTACCGAAAAGCACAGCCCGTGCGCCTGACCCGCGCCGTGATACGGATCCTGTCCCAGCAATACCGCCTTGACGTCTTTATAAGCGGTGTATTTGAGCGCGTTAAAAATGCAGTCGGCGGGCGGGTATATCCTGCGGGTGTTGTATTCGTTCACCAAAAACCGCCTTAGCTCTTTATAATAATCGCTTTGGAACTCGTCTTTGAGCAATTCGTCCCAGTCGTTGCCGATGTTTACCATTTTTTCTACAATGCTTGCAAAGCAAGCTGTCTCCTTTTTAAGTTTTGTGCGTTTTTGCGAAGCAAAATTGCTGACCGTATTCGGCAAAGCGCAAAACGCAAAGTCCGGAAAATTTATTTTAAGACTTTTTCTTCCATTATAAGCTCAGGGTGCGTCCTGACGTAATCGAACAGATACTGCTGAGCTATCCCCTCGCTGCCCTTTATACATTCCGGCAGACCGTCGGGGTACAGCGCGGCGGTCGCCCGTTTTATCCATACGTCTTTTGGGAATGCGTCTATCTTGTGATACGCGAACAGCAATACGCAGTCCGCGACCTTATCCCCCACGCCCTTTATCGTCTTGAGCGATTCACGGGCGCTGTCGGAGTCCATGTCGTACAAAGCGTCAAGGTCTACCTCGCCGCTGTTCACCTTTTCCACCGCGTTGGCAATATACTTTGCGCGAAAGCCTGCCCGCAGCGGCGCAAGCTGCTGCTCGGTAACTCCGGCAAGCTCCTTTTCGGTAGGGAACATATAGCCGAAATCCGCCTTTTGACCAAAATTCTCGCACAGGCGGCTTATAATGCCGGTTATCCGCTTTATATTGTTGTTTTGTGAGATGATAAAGCTGATAAGCGTTTCAAACGGAGGCTGCTTCAGTATTCGTATGCCGCTTTTCTCCTTACACGCCTTGCAAAGGAAATCGTCCTCCGACAGCGTTTTGATTATGCTGCCGTAGTCGGTGTCAAGGTCGAAATATTCCCGCCAGAACGGAACGTCGGTATCCTCTATATCGTGTAACGTCACGGTATCGCCGTGCTTGGTGAGCCGAAGTGAACGCGTTCCCACTATCCCGTGAAATCCGTCCTCCTGCTCGGTCCAGCGAAAGCATTGTCCGCAGAAGAGTATCTGACGCGGATCGAAATTTTTACATTCAAATATGTAGTCCAATTTTTAATTATCTCCGGTTTTTCAAAAAAAAGACTTGATTATTTTCTATTAATATAATACAATATAAACAGAGAAATTACAAGAGAAAAATCAATATTTTTTCTCGCGGGAATATCTATGACCGGAAAAGGATCGTATTACAGCGGCGTTTTCGCCGTTCGACACGGTTTGTAAATCAGAAAGGAAAGCAAAATGAGAGAAAGCATACTTACCATACCCGTAAACGAGGTGTTCGAGCCGAGAGAGGGCTGCCCCATCTGCCGCATGAGGGACACCGTCGAGCAGCATATCTGCGAATACATAATGGGTGCCGCCATGATGGAGCCGGACGTGAGAATGGAAACGAACAAGCTCGGATTTTGTCACACGCATTTTGAACAGCTGCTAAAGCAGAACAATCGGCTGTCGCTCGCCCTTATGCTCAACAGCCATCTTGAAGAGGTGCGCGCCGATATAATCGACAAAAAGGGACTTTTCGCGTCAAAGGATACTAAAGCGAAAAAGGCCGCCGAGATAAGCGACACCTGCTTTGTCTGCTCAAAGGTACAGTGGGGCATAGACCACATGACCGACACCGTGTTTACAATGTTTGTTAAAGACGGCAAATTTAAGAACCTGTTCAAGTCGCAGGAGTATTTCTGCCTGCCGCACTATCAATATCTTATACAGCAAAGCGCGGTGAAAATGCCCAAAAACGAGCGGCCGGAATTTCTCAAGGCTTTAGACGAAATAATGCAGGAATACGCCAAAAAGCTCAATTCCGACGTGAACGACTTTTGCAACAGTTTCGATTACCGCAACGCGGGGAAGTTGCACAGCGCCGAAATGGAGCACGTACGCAGCTCGATAGAGCGGGCGATAATTTTCCTGACCTCCCGCGGCAAGACGGAGGATTAAGAATTTTTAGCTGAAAAATTTATGATTTTTTGGGATTTTTCAAAATTCGGTTGACAAAATGCGCGTTTTATGCGAAAATATATAAGGATAAAAAACGCCGTATGTGTAAACAGGGAGGGAGCGCGTTTGAAGCTTTACAAAAGAATAGTCGCAGGGGCGCTTTCACTTGCCTTTTCCGCGAGTCTTATCTCGCTGCCTGCCGCTGCGGCGGTAACGCCGGTTTTCTGGGACGGCAGCAGGGCGCTTGCAAGCGGGCATACATATTACATAGGCAATAACACGGCGGTAAACGGAGATTTTACCTTGCCTGCCGACAGCACAATGGTGATAAGTCCCGGCGCGGATCTTATAATTCCTAACGGCAGCTCGCTCAAAATAAAGGGCAGCGTCAATGTTTCACGCGGCGCGCAAATGCTTGCGATGGGTGAACTCAGCACAGACGCAGCTTCCCACTTTACGGTAAAGGGAGAGCTTATCACCGGAGAAAGCAGCGATACCGACTTTGGCGGAAACGTGCTGTTCGACAAGGGCGCGTATGTTTCCCTGTTCGGAGAAACGGAGCTGTTAAAATCGGCGCAGCTTTATTCTTACGCGTCGGGAGTGACGATAGACGGCAGTCTGATAAGCGCAGGCTACGCGGAGTTTTGGGATACGCTGAGGCTTTATTCAGATACGCAGATAAACGCCGGCGCAACGCTTAAATGCGATGGAATATTCAGCATTGAAGAAAGCGGAAATGTCGTTAACTCAGGCGAGATGATTCTCGGAGAAGATGCGTATTACAGCCTTTCGGGCGGATTTGCCAATACCGGCGGCGGTTTTGTCACCGATAACCGCAGCAAGTATCCGAGCGACGCCTACCATTCCGACAATATCTCGCTTTATACCACCGACGCGATAAAGGGCATAGACGTTTCCTATTATCAGGATAAATACATAGACTGGGACAAGGTGGCTGCATCCGGCGTGAAATTTGCCATGGTGCGCAGCAGCTACGGCTATATCAGCGAGGATTCTCCTCCCGCGGCGGATAAGTATTTCCATAAGAACGTCACCGGAGCGATAAAGGCGGGGCTGGACGTCGGAGTTTATCACTACTGCTACGCGGAAACGGTGCAGGGCGCGCGGGACGAGGCAAAATTCGTACTCAGCCTTATCAAGGGCTATGACATCAGCTATCCTATCGTAATAGATATAGAGGACGACTGGTACACAAGAAACGGCTATACCCGCGCACAGCTTACCGCGATAACCGAGGCGTTCTGCGACGAGATACGCGACGCGGGATACCTGCCGATGGTCTATTCCTACGCTAACTGGCTTAAAAATCAGCTCAACATGGAATATCTTGACGAATACGCCGTATGGGTAGCACATATCGATACCGACAAGCCGGCGTTTAGCGGAAGATATTATATGTGGCAGCACAGCTGGGAGGAAAAGATACCCGGCATCGTCGATAAAAACGGAAAGCTGCTGGACGTTGACGGAGATTACTCCTACGTCGATTTCGGAACTTATATAAGAAACAATCACCTTAACGGTTATTGATAAAACCGCCCTGCATTCGCAGGGTGATTTTATATATCGAATACAGTAAAACACAAAATCCGAAAGGAGAGAGGCATAAGCATGGATAGTCTGGAGCCGAAAAAACTTGCGTTGATACGCATTTTGCAAATTTTTCAGCAATACAGCGATAATGAACATCCGTTAAAGCAGGAAGATATTGTAAAACATCTTGACAGCGAATACGGTATCGTTATCGAGCGTAAAGCGGTAAGCCGAAACATATCTCTGCTTAAGGAAGCGGGCTTTGATATAATATCCTCCCGCGCCGGAAGCTATCTTGACGGGCGCGATTTTACCGATGCGGAGCTGAGGATCCTGATAGACGGCGTTCTTTCCAGCAAATACATAGCCGCAAGGTATTCCAAAGACCTTATCGACAAGCTGTGTTCTCTTTCCAGCAAATACTTCCGTTCGCACGTAAAGCACATATATTCCGTCGGAGATTGGGATAAGACCGACAATCAGGCGCTTTTCTATCATATCGAGATAGTGGACGAAGCTATCGAGCAAAAAAAGCAAGTATGCTTTGAATACAACAAATACGGCATTGATAAGAAGCTGCACAAGACCCATCTGCACCATGTAAGCCCTTATCAGCTTATCCTGCATAATCAGCGTTATTACCTTATGGCGCGAAACGAGTATTGGAAAAATATCGCCTATTACAGACTTGACAGGATAACGAATATGACGCTCACCGAGGACAGCCTGACTCCGATAACCGAGGTAGAGGGATATGAACACGGGATAAATTATAAAGAGCTTTCCACCGCGTTTCCGTATATGTATACCGATAAGCCGGAGTGGGTCGAATTGCTGGTCGAAGAGTATATAATAGACCAGATCATCGATTGGTTCGGAAAAGATATCCGCATAAGTAAACTCGATGAAAAGCGGTTCAAGGTTTCCGTCAAGGTAAGCCCGATGGCTATGGAGCATTGGGCGATGCAATACGTCAATCACGTCGAGGTGTTAGCCCCCGAATCGCTGAGGAACAGAGTAAAGGACAATTTAGCAGCGGCGTTAAGAAAATATAAATAATACTTAACAAGATGCGTTTCTGAGAGCTATGGGCGGAGTGCTGTTTATCGACGAAGCATATTCCCTTGTGGATGACCGCAACGGGTCGTTCGGCGATTACGATACCAACGAGCTTTGCGATATTGCCCGTATCATAGGAAAAACCAAGGGCGTTGAATTTACAAAGCAGGCGGTCGATAAATTGTCCGAGTTGTTTGAAACGGCAAGACAGCAGCCGGACTTCGGCAACGGCAGATATGTAAGAAATGTTATCGAGCTGTCTAAAATGAATCAGGCAAGCCGTATCCTTTCGATAGATCCGGATAATGTTACGGATAAGATGCTTATAACTATCGAAGAATCGGATATACAAATTCCGAATCTAAAGCCTCAGCAGAAAAAACGAACGATAGGATTTGCTCCATAAATAAAAACGCTCAGGTATGCTTGCCTGAGCGTTATCTGTTATTCTTCCGACGGAGCGTATTTTCCGCAGATGAAGGATATCGCTCCGCCGACGATAAACGCAGCTATACCGATAAGTGTCTGGATATTGAGCCCTATCCCGTCCGGCAATACCGCGTAAAACGAGCCTATCACCAGTCCGAGTATCGCGCTGTACACAAACAGCGAATATTTTTTAAGCAGCGCGGAGATAAGCTTAGCGCCGAATATTATGCCTATTATAACGCCCAGCGCGACCGGTATCAGTATCAATATATCAAGGCTTTTTATCGCGCCTATTACCGTAGAATATATACCCAGCAGCACCATCACGAACGAGCCGGAAACGCCGGGTATTATCATCGCTACCGCCGCCACTGTGACTCCCAGCAGCAGGGTGATAAACAGCAGAACGTTCATCTGATAGGTATAGGAAAGCTCTATATCCCCGGCGTTTAGCGCCGCGTCGGTGAGTATGCCTATATCAATAGAGCCGCCCGCCTTTATCGCCCCGTCCGCAGTACCGGTAAGAACCGTTTTATCCGCGCCGGAGCTTTTCACCGTGCAGTTGACGAGCTGCGTGTTATCGAGCTGTATAGGCACTGTCAGCCGCCAGTCGGGTTTTATATCGTAGCCGCCGCCGTTAGATAACGTTATCGTATAACCGCCCTGCACTTGTTCTAACGCCGTGGAGTAATTGTCACCCGTGACCTTATCCAGCGCGGTAAGTCCCACCACCAGCGCAAGCGCCGGTATAAACGCGATAAGGCAGGCGGGCTTGAATTTTTCTTTTTTGGTAGCGGTCTTTACTATCAGAGGGATACTGCCTAAGATAAGCCCCATGAAAAACATATTGACAGCTATATTGTAATTATCGAACAGCCAGGTTATTATAAACGAAAAGCCTAGTATCCCCGCCGCTGCGCCGATACCGAAGAATATAAGAAAAATTATGTTCTTTTTTATCGCGGAAAGCTTGAAGCTCAGCACCTCGATAAGCTTATCGTATATGCCGAACACCACCATCATAGTGCCGCCGCTGACGCCGGGTATTACGTTCGCTATCCCGAACACCGCGCCATATATAATATTGAGAAGATTTTTAAGCATGATTTCTCCTTTTTTTATTTTTATGGGAATATCAGAAATGTTTTTTAAGCTCGTGCCAGCCGCTGCACGCAATTCCCAGTACCACCGCGATGATACCGGTGATTATTCCGGGGAATTCCAGCCCCAGCGCGTTATTTACTCCGCCTATCGCACAAAGCAGTATCACCAGCGCGATACACAGCACGCAGCACAATGCGCGGTTCATATTGACCGCTCCGCTGTTTATCAGAGCAAATATGCTTTTCCTGCTGCCAGAAATGAACAATGTATAAGTACACAGCGCCGTCGTAATAAGTATCAAAACCGCCGCCGCAGTCTGTCCGGGAGTCATTATGCCGGAGCATACTATCATGAATATCGCGGATACAAGGCCCGTCACCACGCCGCTTATAAGCCGCGAAAGGTAAAATCCGGAGCTTACGCCTTTCCTGCCGAGGAAAGCGGACGGCCGCATTTCTACCCTCATCTCCGCGGTGTTGTCTATAAAGCTTACGGCGCAGACGGGGATCACCAATGCCGAAATGACAGCGGCAAACATCGGCGTGACCGCGCCTATACCGAATATCATATCCGCCAGTGCGGTGACGGACATCGTGATAAGCGCGACCATCAGCACAGATAGCAGCTTTTTTATATTGCGGTGGAGCTGGCGTGCCTCTTTGAATACCTCTACTATACTGCCGAAGCTGTCGTCGCTCATCACCAGACCGCACGCCTCATATAAACTGCCGGTAGTGCTGTCCAAAGAGGTTATCCCAAGGTCGGAGCGAGTCACGGTATCATACTGCGAATCGTCAAAGCCTATACATGCGACCGTTTCTCCGGCGCCGCGCAAGCCCTCTATTATCGCGGGCTTTTGCGCAAGCGTTATATTGCTGAATATCTCGGCTTTGGAGAAGTCAGGAGCGGATTCGGATAACTCAGCCTCGCGCAGCATTTCTCCCGTAATCATGCCTTCGGGGTTTATTCCGAGCTTTCTGCCCATGGCGACGGCGGTCTCCGCGCTGTCAGAGGACACCAGCACCGGCTTTACTCCGGCGCGGCGGCAGCCTTGTACCGCAAGCGGGATTATATCGCGGGTAGCGCTCATATAAGCGGTAAGCCCCATAAAGCGGTAGCTTGCGGCGTACAGACTTTTGGGAGGAGCTTCCTCCGCGCTCAGTATCGCATAGCCGCTCGCCCAGACCTCCAGTCCTCTCTTTGCGAGAACGGCGGCGCGCTGCTGGACTTTGTAAAAGCTGTCCGGCTCCATGCTGCACAGTCCGGTTATCTTTTCCACCGAGCCCTGCACGCATATCAGATATTTATCCTCGGTGCGGTAAATATTGCCGCCTATCTTATCGTTTTCATTATACGGGAAAGAGGCTGCAGGCTCTTCTTTAGCCAGAGGGCCGATATCCGCGCCGGAAAGCTGAACGTTCAGCAAAAACGCCTGTTCGGTAGGTAAAACGCCCGGTCTTGCGCAGGCAAGCGACGTGACGGTAGTCATCAGCGCGTCGTTTTGACTGTATATGCCCGCTACCTCCAGAAGATTAGGGGATACCACCGTACTTTTATCTATCACGAGCGCGGTAAGACCGTTGAGCTTTTCTATATCCTTAAGGCTTTTTATCGCCGCTCCTTTGCGTTCTATCCGTTTAAGCCCGTATATGCAGTACAGCCGCACGAATATCCCCGCCGCCGCAGGGACAAAGCACATGGCCTGTCCTATAGCCGATACTAACAGCAGCGCGGGCTGAGGTTCTTTTGCGGTAAGCCAGCCTATTATCAAAAACAGCACCGATAAAGCCACGCCCGCCAGCATTACCGGAAGGTATATCTTACGCGCGGCGCGTTCATATTCGGTGAAATTCGGGTCGGACTGATTTTCAAGACCTATCCGGCGCACCCGCGCGGTATCCTCTCCGGTGGCGAATATTCTTGCAGCCGCGCTGCCGGAAACTATGCGGCTTCCCGCGTAAAGGCAGCTTGCCTTGGGTTCTTTTCCGCCGGGATCGGCTCCCGCGTGCTTTGCGGCGGGTTCGCGGCTGCCTGTGAGGACGCTTTCGTCCGCGGAAAGCTTTGTACATTCAAGTATATGCGCGTCCGCGGGAACTATTTCTCCCGCCTGTAAAATTATTATATCGTCCGGCACTAAATACCTAGCCGCGACCAGCTCCAGTCGTTCTTCCCTTATAACGCGGTATTTCATCTCCGACGCCATCATTCGGCCGTACAGTCTGCGGTTGCAATATCTGCAAAGCGGTATCTTAAGCGCGATATCCGCAGCGGCAAGCACTATGCAGCCTATCGCCGCGGCAATATTCGCCGGCTGCGCTATAAGATATATCACAGCGGCGGCGATAAGCAGCAAAAACACCGGACTGAATATCGTTTCCTTTATTCCCAGACGGCGGGAACGGATATCGGTAAAGAGATTTTCTCCGTACATCGAAAGGTTAGCCGCCGCCTTTTCGGTGCTGAGCCCCTTATAATCTCCCTTGAAATTCAAAAATTCTGCCATAATTCTCCTTTTTCCCCTGTTATGACAAGCGTAAAAAACAAACTATATTAATTATCGCACAAAACTCCCGAAAAATCAAGTATGTTGATAATATTGCAGAAAATTTATTTATAGGGGTGGAAAACGGACAGAGTTTATGATAAAATATTACTGTAATATCACATAAGGCAGCGTCGAAAGGAGTGAGGGTCATGCTTGATCTGCTGCTGGGCGCTTCGGGCACCGGGAAGACCCGTGAAATATATAAAAGGATCTGCGGCTGCAAATCGGAAACTATCTTTTTTGTGCCGGATCAATTCATGTTCGAGGCGGAAAAGCTGATAGCCTCGGCGCTCGGAGAAAAAACGCTTAAGGTGAAGGTCACCGGATTTTCCGCGTTGTCCGAGGAGATATTAAATAAATATCTGCCCCGCAAAAGCTATGCGGACAACACCGCTAAGCTGGTTATTATGATGAGGGCGGTAAGCTCGCTGCGCGGCTCGCTTAAATATTACGGACAGGCCGCAGGAAAAGCGCGGTTCCCGTCGTTTATGCTGGACGCGGTACATCTGTTAAAAAGCGCCGGCATAACCTCGGATATGCTGGAAACGGCGATAGAGAACAGCAGCTTTTCGGATAAGCTGTCTGATATTCTGACGATAAGCACATTATATGACAGCCTGCTGACGGAGGTATACGACGACCGGCATGACAATCTGCTGCTTGCGGCAAAGGCGGCCGAGGAGCATAAATGCTTTGAAAATTACGACGTATTTATAGACGGCTTTGACAGCTTTTCCGGCTCGCAGCTGAGATTTTTACAGCCGCTTGTTACTATGAGCAAAAGCTGTACCGCCGCGCTGACTATCGAAAAGCACAGCGATAAAAGCTGCTTTGAGCCTACCATTAGGACAAAACGCGCGCTGGAACGCTTTGCGGCGGAAAGCTTTATCGAGGTAAAGGAAGAATGGTTCTGCAACGCCGACCGCTACAAAAGTCCCGCGCTCGCCGCACTGCAAAAGGGATTATTTTCCGATACTGTCGAGGTTATGAACGTATCGGAGCAGGACAGCGAGGCTGTAGTTTTTGCGGTAGCGCCGGATATCGAGAGCGAGGCGGATTACGTCTGCGCAAATATAAAAAAGCTGATGAGAAGCGGATACCGCTGCTCGGACATAACGGTGTTATGTCCCCAGGCGTCAAGCTATCTTGAAACGGTGAAAAGCGCGTTTGGCCGTTACGAGATACCGTTATTTGCAGATATACCGGAGCCTGTCAGCGAAAAGCCGCTTGTAAGATACATAGACGCATTGCTCACCGCGGCGGATGCTCCTAACGGGGAGAATATGCTGCGTTATATCAAGAGCGGCTTTGTCAGGATAGATTCCGATAACGGCAAGACCCGCCCGGTGACCTTGCGTGAGATAAACGATATGGAGGAATTTTCCGACAGGTGGGGACTTGGCAAAAGAATGTGGACGCGCCCGTTTTTAAGGTGCGAAACTATTGCCGAGCAGCGCTCGGAGCAGATACGCAATATTCTTGCCGGACAGCTTGTAAAGCTGCGCCGTGACTGCGATGGAGCGGACGGCAGGAAAATGACCGAGCTGCTGATAGATTTTTTGTTCGACACGGCGGATATTTCCGCTGCTATACAGGGAAAATGTCAGGACTACACTACCCGCAGTCTGCGGTATGATAAATCGCTTACCGAGGAATATAACAGCCTTTGGGAGCTTATCTACAAGCTGTTTATGAGTATATGGGAAACCACGGAGGGCATGAAGCTCACGCTTAAAGAATATCTCGCCGTGTTCAGGACCTGCGCGCAGCAGCTTACCATGTCGCTGCCTCCGCAGGTGCTGGACAGCGTATTGTTCGGCGACTTGGCAAGGACCAGGACGGCAGGGGCGCGCGCGGTGTTCATTATGGGAGCGAAGGACGGAGCGTTTCCGGATTATTCCGACAAAAGCTCGGGTATCTTCACCCCGTCGGAAAGCGCCGAGCTGTCACTTCTTGATATAGACCTTATGCCGGACGACGAGCTGAATTATTCCTCCGCGCTGCTTAACGTATATAAGGCGATGCTGCTGCCCAAAGAGCGGCTGTTCGTCACCCGAACCGGAGCAAAGGACGAAAAGACCGAGATATTCACCGACGTAAAAGAGCTTATCCCTCATCTGGAAGAATCGGATATATCCGACTTGCCTGCGGAGTTTTTCTGTGAGAGCATAGAGTCCGCGCGGACGTATTTCGCCCGTGCGCGGCTTTCGGGCAAAGGCGCGGCGGCAGTGATAGAGCGGGCGCTTAAAGCCGCCGGAGACGAGGAATTTCCTTTGCTTGTAAGCCGTGCGGACAGAAAAAACTCCGATGACTCATACATACACAGCGTCGGTCCGGCGGCAGGTCTGATATTCCGCCGCGAGTCGCTTTCTCCCACCGCGATAGAATCGCTTAACGGCTGCAAATTTGAATATTTCTGCCGCTACGGGTTAAAGCTTAAGGATCCGCCGCGCAACACGCTGACTCCGCAGAGCTTCGGCGAAACGGTGCATTATGTTATGAAACAGTGCTTTGAACGGATATATTCCGGCGATAAGCCGCCGGAAGAATATTCGCCGGACGATCTGTCACAGCTTGTAGATTCGGCGATGGATGAGTTTCTTTGGAAAAATTTTCTGCCGGAAGAAGAGAGCAGTCATCGTTTTATCGCGCAGTACAAAAGTATCGGGAATCTGTGTGATATGCTGCTCGG
>CANQKE010000039.1 GCA_947624435.1 uncultured Ruminiclostridium sp. | reverse complement strand
GTCGGTTGGTGCAACACCAATGATCGAAAAAAATATAAATACATTACCGAAATGTTTCAGAAAATTGGTTATCAGACAGATGATAAGCCAGACGCAAAGGTAAAGTCGGTTTATTGCTTTTTAATTGCGCCTGAATATCGAGGGCAAGGAATTGCGCAAAGTCTACTGAAATGTGTATGTGAAGATGCGGCGCAGGACGGATATTCCTGCATAGAGGCATATCCGTTTTCAGATAAAAACTTTGAGTATCAGTATCATGGAACTTTCGGTATGTATGAAAGAAACGGCTTTGTTGAAATTGCGGATTTGAATTATGTAAAAGTTGTGCGTAAAAATTTATTTTGCCTATGAATTCCCGTTTATTGAAAAGAACAAACAGAAGCTCCTCGCTGCCGATGCGGAAAGGAAGAGTATCTGTTTGTATCAAAATCAGCAACAACATAGATCCGTATTACAGGAAAGGAGAAGTGCCGGTATGGCAAGAAATAAATATGATATAGATGAACGGCTGGAAACACCGTTCGACTTCAAGCACTTCAAACGTGCATTGGTATATGTAAAGCGTTACCGCGCGCGTATAATAACCGCGTTGACGTTGTCGGCTATATCGGCGGTGGTGGCGCTTATTGCTCCGCTGCTCACCAAAGAGGCGGTGGACGTAGCTATCCCGCAGGGCTTAAAAACGGGGGATATAAGCTATACTATAGTGCTGTCGGTACTGTTTTTGCTGTCGGTGGCGGTCAGCACGATACTCGGCAATATCCGCCAGAGGATAATGACAAAAGCCGGACAGCTGATGATATACGATATCAGAAAAGACCTGTTCGCGCATTTGCAGGACCTGCCGTTCCAGTATTACGACGACCGTCCGCAGGGCAAGATACTTGTCAGAGTGGTGAATTACGTCAACAACGTGTCAAATATGCTGACAAACGGCATAATAAACTTCATTCTGGAAATTTTCAACATAATATTCGTAACGATATTCATGTTCGCGGTGGACGTGAGACTGGCGCTGGTGATATTTGCCGGCGTGCCGGTGTTTGTAGCCGTGATGGTGATACTTAAAAACAAGCAGCGCCGCGCATGGCGTATGGAGTCCAACAAAAACTCCAACCAGACCGCGTACCTTGCGGAAAGCATAAACTGCGTGCGCGTCACCCAGAGCTTTGCGCGCGAGACCGAGAACCTAGGTATATTCCGCAGGCTTTCCACCGAGTACCGCAAGGCGTGGATGAAAGCGGTAAGGATAAATAACCTTGTCAGCTTTTCGGTGGACAATATAAAGGCGATAGTGGAATCCGCGCTGTATTTCGTGGGACTGCTGGTAATAGGCTATCCCAGCATAGGACTGGGCAGCATACTTGCGATGACTAACTATTCCAACCGATTCTGGCAGCCTATAATAAATATCGCTAACCTTTACAACAATTTCATCAACGCGGTGGCGTATCTTGAACGTATCTTTGAAACGATGGACGAACCTGTTCCGGTCAAAAATATCGAGGGTGCGACCGAGCTTCCCGAGGTAAAGGGAGCGGTAGAATTCAAAAACGTGACCTTTGCTTACGAGGAAGGCAAGAACGTATTGGAGAACCTCAGCTTTAAGGTAGAGCCGGGCGAGAGCGTCGCGTTAGTAGGACCTACCGGAGCGGGCAAGACCACGATAGTAAATCTTATCTCCCGCTTTTACAATCTTAACGGCGGAGAGATATTGCTGGACGGAAACGATATAAGCAAGGTAACGCTGCATTCACTCCGCAGTCAGATGGGAATAATGCTGCAAGACAGCTTTATTTTCTCCGGCAGTATAGAGGATAATATTCGTTACGGCAAGTTAGACGCGACCGACGAGGAGATACGCGCGGCGGCAAAGACCGTCTGCGCCGATGAGTTTATTTCGGGACTTGATGACGGCTACAAGACCGAAATGTACGAGGGCGGCTCTCAGCTGTCCGGCGGTCAGAGGCAGCTGGTATCCTTTGCTCGCACGCTTATTTCCGACCCGAAGATACTTATACTCGACGAGGCGACCTCTTCAATAGACGCAAAGACCGAGCGTCTGCTGCAAAAAGGACTTAACGAAATGCTCAAAGGGCGCACCAGCTTTATCATTGCGCACCGCCTTTCCACCATAAAGAACTGCGACAAGATAATGTTCATAAACAACAAGGGCATTACCGAGGCGGGAACGCATGAGGAGCTGCTTGCCAAAAAGGGAGATTACTATAATCTGTATATGGCACAGCGCTTTGAAAATGAAGAAACGGTAACTGCTTGACGAATTTACGCCGCTCCTTTCGGTTCACATACGATTGTTTTTAGTAATATAGTATTGAAATTCGGTCAAAAATGTGTTATTATGTAAATTAAGCGCCGATAAGGTGCGAATTTTTCCTAAACTACGAAAGGAGCAGAACATGAACACTAATTTTCCCAACACTAAGCAGACGCAAGATATTGATTTGACAGCTCTGTTCAGTAAGGAAGGACGGCGAAGTACGGAAATGGAGGATGAGCTTTCCGGACTTAGCTATGACACAAGCGATGAGGACGAAGTAAACGAGGAGAACGTTGACGTTGACGCGCAGCGCAAAAAGCGAAACCGCTTTATAGGCAACATACTTATATACAGCGGTATAGCGATATTTGTTGTGCTGTGTATAGTCACCGGCGTGCTGCTGTTCATGGGGCAGAACGGAGAGCCGATAAAGGCGCTGCGCTTTGAGGAGCAGGAAGTGACTGTACGGGCAGGTCATTCCGTAAAGCTTAATGTGCTGACCGAACCCGGCAACGTCGAGTATGCTATAAGCTATTCGGTATCCGACGAGAACATAGCCGAGATAGGCACGGACGGTACTCTTAAAGGAATAAAAGCGGGAGAAGCGACCGTTACCGCAAAAAGCGGCAATGTTTCCTCCGAATGTACCGTAACGGTAGAGCGCGACAGCATTTCGGCATTTGAGATATCCGAAAGCGAGTTGAATATGAAAACCGGCGACGAAAAGGAGATAAAGCTCACCTGTACGCCTTCGGACGCGTCGGATAAAAATATAGAATGGAAAAGCAGCGACGACAGCGTTGTAAAGGTATCCAATGGCAAGCTTACCGCCGCGGGCAGCGGAGAGGCTGTCGTTACTGTCAGCGATACGGTGACAGGTATAAAGCGCGAAATAAAAGTTACAGTCACCGACCCCGAACAGGCGGAGAGCATTTCCTTTAACGAAGAGAGCATAACGCTGAACGTCGGCGACTCTTACGAGACCGAGCTCACCTACGACCCGGATACGACCGAGGCGAAATATTCGGTATTCTACACCTCCGACCAGACTATAGCGTCGGTGGACGAATACGGCATGATAACCGCAAACGACGTCGGAGAATGTACCATAACTGCGGTGTATTATTACGATGATTCGGTAACGGCGGAGCTTAAAGTTACGGTCATAGACCCGCTGGTACTTACTACATCTCCGGAGGAGACTGAGCCTCCCGAGACCGAGCCGCCCGAAACCGCTCCGCCGGTACAGCAGCCTTCCGGCGGCGGGATAGAAACGATAAACGGAATAACCTATGTAAACGGTATAATGATAGCTAACAAGACCTATTCTTTACCGGCGGATTACGACCCCGGCGTACAGGACGACGCGATAAACGCGTTTTATGAGATGCAGGCGGCCGCTTATGAGGACGGGATAAGTCTTTATATAGTGTCCGGCTACCGCTCTTACGATACTCAGTATTATATCTACTGGGATTACGTTTCGTCGGACGGTCAGGCGGAGGCAGACCGCTATTCCGCGCGGCCGGGACACTCCGAGCATCAGACGGGCTATGCGTTCGACCTTAATTCGCTGGATCAAAGTTTCGGCGATACGCCGGAGGGTATATGGCTTAAGGAAAACTGCTATAAGTACGGCTTTATTATCCGTTATCCCAAGGAAAAGGAATCCGTCACCGGATATATGTATGAGCCGTGGCACGTCCGCTATCTCGGAAAGGATATCGCGACAAGCGTATATAACAGCGGCTTATGCTTAGAGGAATATCTCGGCATAACCTCAAAATATCAGGAATAATAAAAATTTACCGCCGTCCTTTTGGGCGGCGGTAAGTGAATATAATGTTTTATTTGTCTATCGTTATTTTGAGGCGTCCGATTATCGGAAGATTTTTTGCAACGCCCTTTGACGCGTTTATTATGCCGACAACTCCGATAAATACGGGTATTCCCATTACGATTATGTGTATCAGCCATGCGAAGATAGTGCTTACAACGTATTGATTGTACCAGGGGTTGTAAAATACGCCGAATAAAAGCGACGCCAGCGTTGCGTCAAATATATGCAATATAATTGCAGTCAGCAGCAGAGTAACGCTCTGTGTTGCGTGATGACGCAGGAAAGCGGAATTTTTCGCCATGATTATCGGTACTATCATAACCGCGCCCGCGATTATAACGCAAAGTAAATTGTCTATGAACCACGACAGCAGAATGTAAGCGAGCGCCGCGCAGTATCCGAGTATCGCTATCACCTTGTTTGCCTGTATGTCCGCCGCTTCGCACTGATCGGTATAATCTTTGGTATCAATCAGCTTAGTGAAAAAATTAGGTGTACGCGATATAGGCTTAACAACGGGCGGTATCGGTTGAGCGGCCGGTTGTACGGGGGCTTGAGAAAGCGCGCTTAAGTCGTTTCCGCATTTTCCGCAGAATTTTACGCCCTCGGTGTATTCTGCTCCGCATTTAGGACAAAATGCCATGATATATTCCTCCGTTAAGATAAAATGTTTAAGGCTCCTAAAAAGGATCTTCCTTTGAACTTAATTATACACTTAAAAAATTTTCATGTCAATAGTTTTAACGGGGCAAAAAGATAAAATACTTAAAGAAGGAGAAGATATGTTCGGTTTCTCCGATGATAATAAGCGTTATCACACATTAAATTATTATAACCGCCGTAAATTCGGCAAAAAGCTGTATAAAGCGGCGATAGACGCGGGGCTTGGCTGTCCGAACCGCGACGGCAGCAAGGGTAACGGAGGCTGCATTTTCTGCGCGGGCGGCAGCGGATATTTTACCAACAGGGCAAACGGCGATATATACCAAAGCGTGACAAAGCAGATATCCGCCGAGCGGGAAAGAATACTTAAAAAGCACCCGGACAGCGGGATAACGGCGTATTTTCAGGCGGGGTCAAACACCTATACCGACGCCGATACGCTGCGAAAAATGCTTTGCGCCGCTATGAGCCAAAACGTTGACGCTATAGCTATAGCTACCCGCGCGGATTGTATAGATGAAGAAAGGCTGACGGTTCTGAGAGAATGTTCCCTGCCTTTGACTGTAGAGTTAGGACTTCAGACCGCAAACGACGATACCGCCTCGCTTATCAACCGGTGCCACAGCTTTAAGGATTTTCTGCATGGCTATCGGCTTATAAAAGATGCCGGTATAAGGGTGTGCGTACATATCATAAACGGTCTGCCGAAAGAGGATAAAAAGGATATGCTTAATACCGCGCGTATTCTCGGACAATTAGAGCCGGACGCGGTGAAGATACACCTGCTGCATGTGATAGAGGGTACCGCCCTTGCCGATATCTACCGGCGGGGAGAGTATCTGCCCATGACAAAGGAGGATTACATTTCGATCGTTGTGAGCCAGCTTGAATATCTGCCGCCGCGGTGCGTTATCGAGCGGCTGACCGGCGACGGTGACAAGCGCACTCTTATAGCTCCGCTGTGGAGCAGGGATAAGATATCGGTGCTGGGCGGGATAGACCTGCTTATGGCGCGGCTGGATACCTATCAGGGAAGAAACTTTACAAAGGAGGATATTAATGCGAACACCGACCTTTGATATAAACATCGTCGATACTCCGTGTTACGTCACGGAAGAAAAGTATCTTAGACAAAACGCCGAAATACTGCGCTTAGTCAAAGAGCGGACGGGGTGCAGGATACTGCTTGCGCAAAAGGCGTTTTCCATGTACAGCACCTATCCGCTTTTAAGGGAGTACCTTGACGGCAGCACGGCAAGCGGCCTTTACGAGGCAAGGCTCGGCAGGGAATTTTTCGGCGGGGAAACTCACGTATATTCTCCGGCGTATGATATGCGGCAGATGAAAGAGCTTATAAATTACGCCGATCACTTTGTATTCAATTCGGTGCGGCAGTATGATATGTTCCGCAGCTTTCTTTCGGGGAAAGAATGCGGGGTAAGGGTAAACCCGCGGTTTTCCACTCAGGAGGGACATGAGATATACGACCCCTGCGCAAAAAATTCCCGCCTGGGGCAAACTATCGCCTCCTTTGAAAACGACGTTAGCAAATACGGTCTTGACGGGATAACGGGACTGCATTTTCATACGCTGTGCGAGCAGGATTCCGACGCGCTGAAAGCTACCGCCGAAAAAGTCGAACAGCAGTTCGGAAAATATCTTGACGGCATGAAATGGATAAATTTCGGCGGGGGACACCATATAACCCGCGACGGCTATGACATAGACACATTATGCGAGGTGATAGAGCATTTCAGAGATAAATATTCTCTCACCGTTTACCTTGAACCGGGGGAGGCGGTCGCGCTGAACGCGGGATTTTTAGTATCGACGGTGCTGGACGTTATCGACGGCGCTGCCGATAACGAGCCGGATAAGGCTATACTGGACGTATCCGCCGCCTGCCATATGCCGGACGTATTGGAAATGCCGTACCGACCGATGCTGCTTGACAGCGAACTTTGCCTAACCGGAAACATCGGCGAAAAGCAGTACAGCTATATCTTAGGCGGACCTACCTGCCTTGCGGGGGATGTTATCGGGGGATATTCCTTTTCTCACCCTCTTAAAGCGGGGGACAGGCTGGTATTTTGCGATATGGCTATCTATTCCATGTGCAAAAATAACACCTTTAACGGCATGCCGCTGCCTGTTATTTATTATTCAAAGAACGGGAAAACAGAGGAGGTAAAACGCTTTTCCTACGAGGATTTTATCAGGAGGATATAACAAAAATCGCCCTTTTTATTTTTGGGGCGATTTTTTTCGTTCCAACAGCCATATCGCTGTGGCAAATAATATTACGGTAACAACAGCCGCAATAATGCTTTGCGGAAGTTCAGTACAAGCTATCGCCGAGCCGGTAAGCTGAGAGCCTATAAGGATAGTACAAAGCGGCTCGGGCAGCTGAGAATAAAGCGTCATCGGCAATAGTATCACCGCGGCGGATATTGCAACGCAGGCATACATATTCGCCAAGAGCTTATGGATAAGGCAGAGCATTACGCACAGCACCATGCTCCAGACGGTACGGATAAAAAATACCGACAGCATATAGCCAAGCACCGTGACGTTATATTCGCACCCGGCAAATTCCTCCATGCTGCATATAGGCATGCTAAGCGCCGATATCCCGCAGCGCTGACAGAATATTATAATATCCGTACCGAACGACAGCACGCCGCCTATCAAAGCGACGGTGAGCAGCACCGAGCATTTTATCCTTACAAGCTTTACTTTATCTATCGGCTGAGCGGCGACGGATAGTAAACATCCGCAAAGGCGGTCATAGTCCCAAAAGCGCAGCCCGAAGATCACCAAAAACAAAACAAACAATATATCCGTGCCGTATTTGCAAAGAAAGTCCGCGGTGTCCAGGTCGTAAAAATACCACGGCGTTTTGCCGTTTAATGTTTTGAAATACTCGTACTTGTCATAGATCTTTGCAAAAGCGCCTATCTGCCCTAACGCCGCGGAATATTCATTGTTAAACTCGATATATTCGTCAAGCGTTATATCGTCGTTTCTGTAAAGCTCGTCCATTTCGGTCTTACGATCCCATATACCGTCCAGCCGCGTTTTCTCGCTTAAAATATACTGCTCCTTATCCGCTGTCGGTTCGCCGTAAAGAAGTTCGGTATAACTGCGGTAAAATTCGGTGTTGAAATCATACTCGCCGGGGGCATAGATAAACAAAGTGCAAAGCTTTAATAACATAAGGCAGATAAATATTATGACTGTTTTTACATTGCACAGCTTTTTAAGCTCATAGAAAAACAATCCCCTCATGTCTTATCAGAACCTTGCCCAAAGCATTCCATATACATTTCCTCCAAAGCGTCGGTACGGAATATGGTGCTTTTATCGTTCGTTACCGTTTTGATAAGCCGGCCGTTTTTTATAAATAAAGTGTAGTCCGCCACCGCCTCGATATCGGAGATTATATGCGTTGCAAGTATCACCGTGCGGGTCTTTCCCATATCGATTATAAGCTCTTTGAAGCGTATACGTTCCTCCGGATCAAGTCCGGCGGTAGGCTCGTCGAATATCAATACCTCCGGCTGACCGATAAGCGTCACCGCTACTCCGAGCCGGCGTTTCATCCCTCCGGAATAGCCGCCTACCTTCTTTTCCATATCCATTCCCAGATTGACGCTTTCCAGCGCTTTGCGCGCCGTGTCATCGTCGTACTTTAAGCCCTTTAGCAGCGCAAAATATTTTATTATATCTATTCCGGTAAAGGTCGGGTAAAATCCTATATCCTGCGGCATAAAGCCGAGCACCTTGCGAAAATCGGCGCCGAGCGAATATATATCCTCCCCGCCGTAGGTTATTTTGCCCGCATTAGGACGGATAACGCCCGCTATGCACTTCATCAGCGTGGATTTACCGCTGCCGTTCGGGCCTAAAAGTCCGTATATCCCGCAGTCAAGCCCGGCTGAAAAGCCGTCTAACGCGTTCAGACTTCCGTAGCTTTTCGTGACTTTATCAAAGATAAAAGCTTTGCTTTCCATCTTATATCCGCACTCCTTCCGTAAAATACCGCGCATACAGCCGCCGCAGCTATAATAAACAGCAGCGTTAAAGCTATCGTGACCGCAAACCTCGGCACAGGAACTCCGAACAGCGGCGCAACGTCGAACGACATCAGATAATCCCTTTGGTGGATAAGCTCCGGCGGGAATAACATGCGTATGATATTAAACTGCTCCGCCTGCTCGTGAGAAGAAATATTCCAGTATATCGCTATAAGCGTGTGCGCGGCTACCGTGAATATTATCCCTAGAATTATGCCTCTTACCGGAGTCGCCGCTTTTATTGAAAATAATGCGGTGAGCAGTACCGCAAACATAACGGCGGCATACATCATTAGCTGCATGAGTAGTATCATAGTGAGAATGTTTATCCCCAGCGGACAAAGCTCAAACTCGCTGTATGACTGTATCGACGCGAAAATATCCACCTTGTAGACGGCAACGGCGTATATTATTTCCGTAACGGTCGTAACAAAGATCACCATAAACACCGTTATTGCCAGCGCAGACAGCTTGCAAAGAAATTCTCTGCTTTTTCCGTGATAGGAGGAAAACACGATATATTCTGTCTTATATTCCCGCTCGCAGCAGAGCAGCCACGCCGATATCAATACCGCCCAGATGATAAGCACATACCCCCAGCGCAGGGAGATCATTTCGTTAAGATTTACCCCCGTCATGGGGATAACGCCGTGAAACCTTGCAAACAGGCAGGCCGCTCCCGCGCTGTTTATCATGGAAATATCCCTGACGGTATTATAGGTATCCTCCGCCGCTTTGTAGTAATTCATTTCGTATGCGTTGCCGGACGCCGCCGCTCCCTTTGCTTTTTCGTGAAGCTCAGCGGCAAGGCTTGACATGCGTTCCTTATAATTGTTGCGATAAGTATCCTGATCGATGATAATTCCCAGCGTGCTGAATCTTGCCGCCTCTTCCTCGGTCATTATGCCGATTTTGTGGGCTGCCATATCGGTGTATTCGGCTTTGCATTCCTCTATCCGTTCTTCGGTAAGACCCGCCGACAATTCTTTATCCACGCTTTGTATCGTGCTCATATTGCTGTCAAGATCGCAGAACATCATAAATACAAAATACGCCAAAAGCAGCAATGTTGCGAATATAAACGGTTTTCCGGCGGTCAGCTTTTTGATTTCGTAACATATCGTTCTCATAGCTTCACCTCAAGACAGCGGCTTAGCCGGCAATATTTTAACGATATCTCCGTTTTCATCAAACAGACATTTGCGGCTTGTCTGGGCGGATTCACAGAAGGTGTCTATCAAAAGCAGCTTATAATACGGGTAATATCTCAGATCGCTCCAGCCTTCGTCTATCTCCCAGTCCTCTTCGGTGGAAAGGACGTTCATGGTGGATAATGTTTTGTCGGTCTTACCGCTGTTCTTGTCATACCGGTAAATAGTGTATTCATCGTCCTTTGTGTAATAAAAGATATAATTATCGGTAAACGCATAGTAGAAACAATCGTCTATCAGCGTTTCGGCGTTTTTGCCGTCAATGTTGCAGCGCATAAGCTTGTGATAATATGTCTTGTTGTTTAAGTAATACAGCTTTCCGTCGCAATAGGACACCGCGCGGGCATTGTCCGATATTTTTACCGCGCTGCCGGAGGAAAGATCCGCTACGAACATTTGGTAGTTCATATCGGTCATGGCGGCGTGGTCTTTATCTATCACCGTGCCGGACAGCAGACCGCCGCTCCCGCATTCTATCGGCTGAGCGATAAGATTCCCGTCGTAATCTATTTTGAATACGTCGTTGCCGCCAAAGCAGATAATACCGTCATCGACCAGAATGATATTATATATCATGGCGCTTCTTTTTTCGTTTTTATCCTCGGTGGAAATATAGGAGCTTTCAAATATAACGGTCTGCTCGCCGTCCTTTTCATAGCAGACCTTTGACGGCCTTTCAATATCATCGTTGTCTACATAATATACGCGGTCGTAGCGGAATTTCGGGCTTGACATAGGGAAATTGTTGCCGCAGGTCGATACGTTATGCTCGCAGCCGATTATGGTACAGCGGTCATAGACCTTTCCGTCTGTGGTATCGGTGCGCTTAGCCGCGCTTATTAAAAATCTGCCGTCAAATGTCGTGGAGTTATACAGAGCGAAATAATTAACATCGTCTATTCCCTGTGAATAAGTATCGTTGTTTTCGTCCTCGATAAGCGAGATATCGTCCGGCAGGTTTATATACTTTTCGCCGTTTGAACAGGCCGTAAGCATAAATATCGCGAAGAGCAATAACGCTATGTGTTTTTTCATGATATACCTCCTTACTTTATCTCAACTCTGTACTTGCCGCAATTTAATCTTACCGGTTGGAATTCAGAAAAAAGCTCAGGCGCAGAATAGTCGATAGATGTCGAGTCGAAAACGCTTATGTCAAAATCCGACAGATCGGGGTCGCATAACGGCAGTATCTCGTATGTGTGCATTCCCGACTTCGGCAGCAGCGATTTGTCTATCCTGTAGCAAAGCGTTTTTTCATCTGTTTTTACGGAAATAAAATGCTTACCGCCGAAAATATCCATCAGCTTACCGTCGCAGAATACCGCGGCAAGGTACTTGTGCGGATTATCGATGCTCAGCGTCAGATAAAGCCCGTCTACACTGTCGTCTATCACCACCGGGTGGTACATGTGTATCCCGTATTCGCCAAGCTCCTTGGCATGCTCCGGAGTATAGCCGATATCGTCTGTCCGCTGTCCGCTGCTTTTATCTATATAATCGCCGTCCTGCGCGATATACACGTCGTCCTTTACATCGCCTTTTTCAGCCATTGCAAAGAAAGGAAAAGCGCTGGTTGTAGCTGTCTCCTGAAAGCCGTTTTGCGGGACGAACGAGGGGCAGGCGTTCAATACCGCGTTTACCGTTGTCAATCCGCCGTTTTTTGTAACCAGCTTTGGGATAGTGATATCAAGCTTGTTGTCCCGATAGCTTTTCAGCTTGTGGGTGCTTATCTCGACCGGCTCGCCGCCGTCTACGCAATGCGGTACTATATTGCCCTCGCACACAAAGAATAGCTCGCAGTCCACCTCGGTAAGCCCAAGACTCGGATCCGGCTCAACGTTCGGCTTAAGCAGAAGCTTTATATCCTCGCTTTGCTCACAAAGATCGTAAGATGTAAGCAGTACCGGTTCGTTGTTTTCGTCGTATTTTAATATGGCCATCGAGTTGTACCAGCCAAATCCGTAAGTCGCTTCGTCTGAGGAGTCGGGCTCGGAGATATCGCCGACGGACGAAACAGTATCCGAAACGGAAGAAACGTCGGCGGAAGAAACGCTATCCGATACAGAAGAAACGTTATCCTGCGCAGAGGGTTCGGTGTCCTGCTGAGCGCAGCCGGAAAAAACAAACGCGACCGATAACGCAACCGCGCATATTCGCAAAGAACATTGTTTGAAAGTATAACTTCTTTCGCATTTCATAATATACCTCCCCGATAACGCAGTATATTTTATCTGCTAAGAAAATTTTAGCATTTGCCGCGTCGATATGTCAATATCATATCGGCTTTTTTTGCCGCATTACAGCGCTTTTTGTTAAAGATTTATAAAGCCGCAAAATAAAATTTATTAAACTTTTTTTCAAAATTCCTGTCACGCAGGGGGCATGTTTTTTGTCCCAAAAATACTTTGTTTGATAATAATTAATTTATATAAGGCTCTAAGTCCTTTGCTTTCTGAAGAGCTTTATTAAAATTAAAGAGCAAGCTCTTTGTTGTACAATAAGAGCTTGCTCCGTTTTAATTAATTTAATATTTTCCTAGAGTAAATCACTCTGAGAAAATAACAATCTCACACTTGTAATTATATCATAGAAACAAAAATATGTCAATAAAATGCTTAAAAAGCCAAAAAACATCCTTTTTAATCTTATATAAGAACGAATTGTATGCAAATATGGATCGATTTTTTGATAAAATTTATAGTTATCCGATAAAAATATACCTTCCGATGATAAAATAATATCAGAGGTGATAAAATGTCAAAGGACATAGAAAACAAATTCAATGTAAAAACAAAAAGCATTAAGTGTGAAGCTGTAGGGTCGACTGATTATCTCAAATTTGAAAGAGCGGCGCATGAATGGCTGAAACTCAAAGAAACAGAGCTAAAGATGTCAAGCATGGTCAAATATACAAATATAATCGTGCATTATCTGATACCGGAATTTGGAGAACGTGATATTGAAATAATCACTCGTGATGATATATGGCGATTTAGCGGTTCGTTGCTGGAACACGGTAGTGCAGGTTCGCTCGGTCTATCCCCAAAAACGGTAAACTGCATTTTGTCGGTGTTAAAAAACATATTTGCTTACTATGCGAGAGAAAAATACGCGGCTGTGGCAGATATAAAAGACATATCGGTAAAGCAGCCTCAGAAAACAATGAGAATATTGAGCCGTTCCGAGCAGACAGCTGTAAGTGATTTTCTTTGCAGTAACCCTACTCCTTGTAATTTAGGTATTCTGCTTTCTTTGTATACCGGATTAAGGATAGGAGAAATATGTGCGCTAAAATGGGGAGATATAAACTTTTCGGACAAATATATTTATGTCCACAATACGATGCAGAGAATACAGACCCTAAGCGATACCGGAGAAAAAACGCAGGTTATAATAATGCCGCCGAAAAGTGAGTGTTCTATACGAAGGATCCCGATACCGACAAAAATAATACCGCTTCTTGCGCGTTCAAGGCAACAGTCTGATTCTTTTCTGCTTACAGGAAGAAATGACAGGTATATCGAACCGAGGTGTATGGAGAACCACTTTGGCAGGATAAAACAATACTGCGGGATAAACGATATCAATTTTCATGCGTTAAGGCACACATTTGCTACAAGATGTATTGAACTTGGCTTCGATATAAAAAGTCTTAGTGAAATATTGGGGCATGCCAGCGTAAATATAACATTGAACCGCTATGTTCACCCGTCTATGGAATTAAAGCGGGAAAATATGGATAAGCTGTGTACATTGCTGAATGGTTGATAAGTCTTTTCTCAGAGTGATTTATTCTAAGAAAAATACATATATTACATCGTTTTGTCTTGGGCATATGATATCGGAAATATGGGATATGACAATAGGAACGCTGCGTGAATCAAAAAATTGGATAAGGGACATGGCACCGAATTATGAACGATGATGAAAAAAGAAAAGATTTTGAGCGATATTTTGTGAAATACTATCGCAGATTATACGGTTATATCGCAAAAAAAATCTCGGATATACATATAGCTGAGGATATAACGATGGACTCCTTTCTTACTTGCTGGGCAAAATACGATCTGTTTGATCCGCAAAAGGCTTCTTTTCAGACATGGTTATATGTTGTAGCAAACAACAAGATAAAAAATTATTACAGGGACAAAAAAGAACATATACAGTTAAATGAGGAGATATTGGACGACGGAAAAGACCATGTAGATGAAATGCTGGATGCCATTACGCTTACGCAGATGAGGGATCATCTGGCAAATGCACTTGAAATTCTTACCGAAACCAATAGGAAGATAATTATATATAAATATTTTCAAAAAAAGAATTCCAAAGAAATTGCGGAAATATTGGGATTATCTCCGGAGAATGTAAGATCAAGGCTATCAAGGTCAATTGATAAAATAAAGGAATATTTTGATAAAAATAATATAAGGTGGTAATTTTTATGGCTCAATTATACAGAAAATCGGCTCTTGACAAGCTGTCAAATCCGGAACAGCTTGACAGAATGATAAAAATATCCTCGCCGATGTCATGGCTCGCGCTTATAGCGGTTTTGCTTATAATAGCGGGTGTTGTTATTTGGTCGATATTCGGAACGCTGCCGATGACCGAAACGGTAAACGGCGTAATTGTATCACCGGATAATGCAGGCGGCATTTACGCGGATACTACAGGTGTTGTTGAAAGGTATTATAAAAACGTTGGGGACGCCGTAGGCAAACTTGATAAAATAGCAGACATAAGGATCGGCAACAATAAGGTAGAAACCGTTTTATCGCAGTGTGAAGGCGTACTCAGTGCTTTATTGGTAAATGAGGGAGAAACCGTGTTATCCGGTTCGGAAATAGCGAGGATGACTGTAGATTCGGACAGCGACAAGCTGTTGGTTTGTTATGCTCCTTTGGCTTTGTCACAGAAACTCGAAAGCGGCATGGATGTGCTGATATATCCATCGTCGGTTGATTCGCAAAAATACGGGCATATGGAGGGCGAGGTGCTTTTTACGGAACCCCACGCTTCCAGTACGGATTCAATGGCTTATATATTGGGAAGCGGCAACTTTGTGGCCGAACAATTCGTATCAAACGGACCGGTAGCCGCTGTTATCTGCAAATTAAAAAAAGATGACAGCACAACAAGCGGTTTGTATTGGTCTTCAGACGCGGGAAAAGACATCTCTGTTACAATCGGCACGATAGTTACGGCAAATATCGTAGTTGACCGGAGCGCGCCGATAACAAGATTATTTAAGGCATAAAACATAAAGATCGGAGAAAAAATGAGCAATTATACTAAAACTCCGACTGTTTTCCAGATGGAAGCAACGGAGTGCGGAGCTGCCTCGCTGAGCATGATTTTCGCATATTTCGGCAAGCACGTTCCGCTTGAACAGATGAGGATAGAAACAGGAGTATCTCGTGACGGCTGCAAAGCCGGAAATTTAATGAGATGCGCGAAAAAGTACGGCTTGGAATGTCACGGATACAGAAAAGAACCTTCTGAACTATATGAAATAAAGACGCCCTGCATAATACATTGGAATTTTAATCATTTTGTGGTATTTGAAGGGGTCAAGGGGAAAAACGCATATATCAACGACCCTGCTCTCGGTCGGAGAAAGCTGACATTTGAGGAGCTGGACGAAGGTTTTACCGGTGTTGTAATGACCTTTGAAAAAACCTCCGATTTTGTAAAGGAAAAGAAAAAGAATACCCTGTTTTCTTTTATTTCACACAGACTTAACGGTCAGTATGCCGTTATTGCAAAGTTACTATTCATAGGCTTTTTACTGGTGTTTCCGGGAGCCGTTTTACCGGTTCTTTCGCAAGTGTTTATGGACGATATCCTGGTAGGCGGAAACACATCGTGGTTTAATGAGTTTTTGCTGTTTATGGCTGCTGCCATCATATTACAGGCCGGATTGACAATATATAGAAATATAGTATTGGCAAGGCTGCAAAAAAAGATGGTCCTGCTGTCTGCACGGGAATTCCTTTATAAATTGCTTCGGCTTCCGGTGAGCTTTTTCGACCAGAGATATGTGGGAGATCTGGCAAGCAGAGTGAGCAACAACTCAAACGTCAGTTCGTTCTTGGCGGGAGATATCGCCGAAACGGCACTGAACATTTTTGTAGCGTTATTTTATTTTGTGCTGCTGATAATTTACAGTCCTGTGCTTACCGGTGTTGCGCTCATATTCGTTACGGTGGATCTGATAGTTGTAAAAATAACCTCCGATAACATATCGAACGCTTCTATAAAATTACAGCAAGATTCCGGTAAGCTGGCGGGAGCGGTATGCGCAGGATTAAGTATAACCGATACGCTGAAAGCCTCCGGAGCGGAAAACGAGTATATCTGCCGCATACTAGGGCACAATGCAAAGACTATATGCACCGAACAAAAGCTCAGTCAAATGCAGAATATTATAAATGCTATTCCCGGCGCGGTCAAGATGGCAGGCGATGTTCTCATACTGATTATAGGAGGAATGTTTGTAATAAACGGCAATATGACAGTGGGAATGCTGGTGGCGTTCACTTCTCTGTTTGACTCGTTTTCCGAGCCGATAAACGCTTTGGTCGGATTCGTGAAAAACATACAGACTACAAAAGCCGATATAAACCGGGTAGAAGATATTATGAAATATCCTATTGATGAGAAATATTCCGACCTGTCGCAAAAGAGAAAGATCAACACAAAGCTGGAGGGCTCGGTCGAACTTAAAAACGTCGCTTTCGGATACAGCAAATTGATGCCGCCGGTCGTTTCGGATTTTTCGTTCAAAATAAGCTGCGGCTCTTCGATCGCTTTTGTGGGATTATCAGGCTGCGGAAAATCTACTGTTTCAAAAATCGTCAGCGGGCTATATAAACCGTGGCAGGGCGAGTTTCTTTTAGACAACATTCCGGCGGATGAAATTTCGGCAGAGGTGCTTAGCGCAAGCGTATCTACCGTAAGTCAGAATATAACTCTTTTTTCCGGAACGGTACGTGATAATCTCACCATGTGGAATTCCAGTATTTCAGAGACCGATATGATCGCTGCCGCAAAAGACGCCTGTATTCATGACGTCATTTCCCAAAAGCCCGGTGCTTACAGCTATGTTCTTACAGAGGGAGCAACTAATCTGTCCGGAGGACAGCGCCAAAGGCTGGAGATAGCGAGAGCATTGGCTATTAATCCGACTGTTCTTATTATGGATGAGGCGACAAGCGCACTGGATCCTATAGTCGAAAAGCAGATAATGGATAACATTAAAAGAAGAGGCTGCACCTGCGTTATAGTCGCTCACAGACTGAGTGCAATAAGGGATTGCAATCAGATAATCGTCATGGATAAAGGAAAAATAGTCGAGCGAGGTACTCATGATGAGCTTATCGGTATAGACGGGTATTATAAGCGGTTTGTTTCGACTTTATAACTTATATTGCCGCAAAACCTTTACGGTGTAATGATCATTCAAATGAAATTGCCAAAGGAGAAGAAAATTAATGCTCGAAAACAAAAATATATTTTCTCTTAAAGGAGGAGAAATATATATAACCGATAACGCTGCCGATGCGTATAAGATCGAAGACGGCTCACTTATGGTGTATGTAGTTCCGATCAAAAATGGCGGTATCGGAAGACGTTCTTTTATCTATCAGGCGGAAAAAAACGAAGTGATACCGAGCTTTGTATATAAAGACAACGAATATAAAGAGTGGAGATTCTGTTTTGCGGCAGTTGATAATGCTTCGGTCCGAGTGATCCAAAACGGAGCGACGCGAATATTAAAAGAACGCTTTGCCAAAAAAGCAAATATCAGGAATTATGACAGAGAAGGCTTTAACGGAGGATTGGTCGATCAGTACAGATTTAACACGGTGACCGAGGACGGCTTTATCAAGAGAACTCAGAACAGGAGGGAAAGCACCTCATCGAACATACTGTCATTGATATATCGTTCTTTTTCTAAAAACAGGATCGACAGTACATATGACAGCGAAAGCAGCGCTTTATATGATGCAATGCAGCTGTTATGCAAAAAGCAGAATATATCCATTGCACCTTATGAAAAGATAAAAGAGGCGTGTAAAGACGATTTCAGCGTTCCGGATATAGCAAGGATATCACATTTTTCATATCGTGAAATTGTTTTGTCGAGCGGTTGGATAAAGCAGGACGGAGGTTCGTTCATCGCTTTCGGAGAGGACGGCAGACCTATAGTTTGCCTGTCTAAAGGTACTCATTCTTATATGCTGTGGGATGTAGAAAATGAAAAAGAACTGCCTGCGACAAAGCAAACGGAAGCGATTATATCACCAAAGGCTTATATGGTATATACACCCTTGCCAAACAAGGCGATAAACTGGAAAGATATGGTGAGATTCTGCCTTGGCAAGCTCAGGCTTTCCGATATGCTTATCTTATGCCTGATGATCGTAATAACATCACTGATAGGAATATTGACTCCGAGTATAAGCCAAAGCATATATGACACTTATATCCCGTTAGGGGCGAATAGCGTTATCTTTCAAATAGGGTGTTTATTGCTTTCATTCATGCTCGCAAATGTCATGTTTTCCATAGTAAAAAACATAGCCTCTTTTCGGATATCGAGCAGAATATCATACGACATACAAAGTGCGGTATATGACCGTTTGTTCAATTTGCCCGAGAGCTTTTTCAGAAAATATGAATCGGCGGATCTTGCCCAGAGAGTAATGGGCGCGGGACCACTTGTAAGCAGGATAATAAATATTGTGCTGTCATTTGCCGCGGCTTTGATTTTCGCCATAGTATATTTAGTCAGAATGTTGGGGTATTCGGCAGAGCTTACTATGACAGGAGCGGGAATGCTGCTGGCGTTCGGTTCGATATATTATCTTATAACCGTAAGAGCTCTGAAATACAAGGCTTCGGTCGTCGAATATGATGGAAAGACAAGCTCGATAATGTTTCAGTTTTTAAGCGGGATATCCAAAATACGAATTGCCGGCGCGGAGGATCATGCGGTCTATGAATATCTTAAACCGTATGTAAAGCAGAGAAACACCGAGGAAAAAGAAGAAAGGATATCAGACTTCGGCAACGTTCTTAATATGATTTCCGGAAGCGTTTTTTCTATCGTGTTTTATTTGCTTATTGTAAATGGAGGTACAAATGTAGGACTTGGAACCTTCATAGCATTCAACTCCCTGTTCGGAGCATTTTCATCGTATTTTCTTGAGTTGATAAATTCTGCTGTTTCTTACAGAAATGAGAAACCGAACATAGACAGACTGATGCCGGTATTGACAGAGCTGCCCGAGCACGACGAAGCTAAAGAACTGCCCGGTGATATAAGCGGTCAGATAGAAATAAACAATGTTTCCTTTGCATATGGATCCGACAGTCCGTTGGTACTGGACGGAATATCGCTGAATATTCGATCCGGTGAGTATATAGGATTGATCGGCTCGTCAGGATGCGGAAAATCCACACTTATGAAATTGATGCTGGGGTTTGAAAAGCCCATATCCGGCAAAATATACTATGACAATAAGGACCTTGAAAGTATCGATAAAAGAGAGCTTCGCAAGAAAATGGGCGTGGTTTTGCAAAACGGCAAGCTGATATCCGGGAGTATTTTTGAAAATATAACTATTACTGCGCCATGGGCTACTGTTCAGGATGTAGAAGACGTCATCAATATGGTCGGACTTAAAGAGGATATAGACGCTATGCCGATGGGCCTGCATACCGTACTTTCAGAGGACTGCGGTACTATTTCGGGAGGACAGCAACAAAGGATACTTATTGCCCGCGCTATTATATCGAATCCGAAAATCATATTCTTTGACGAGGCTACGAGCGCTTTGGATAACATTACGCAAAGTATGGTATGCGATGCTTTGGAAAAGATGAAAGCGACAAGGATAGTTATTGCACACAGACTTAGCACCATCATAAAATGCGATCGTATAATAGTTATTGATAAAGGACATATCATCGAACAGGGAACATACGAGGAGCTTATGAATAATCACTCGGTATTTTATAATTTAGCAAGCAGACAAATTGTGTAAAAAATGTGCAACACTTTTCTTTCTGACGTGTATATATAGATGACAGCAGAAATGCTGAAAATTTATTGGAGGTGTTTGCAATGACAAATTGCAGAGAAAAAATCAATCAAGTTATCCGTAACGAAGAGTTTGTAAAGCAACTCGAAAGCATGGAATCTGTTGATGAAGTGAAAAAGTTGTTTGCATCTAACAACGTTGAATTGACAGATGATGAATTGAATGAATTCTTTGGTTCTCCCCTCGAAGAGAGCAAAGGAGATGAGCTTAACGAAACCGATCTCGATAATGTCGCTGGCGGAATAGGACTTACGGCTGTTATGGCAACATGGGGATTTGCGTGCCAATATTGGGGTGGGCCCAGAAAGGCAATGCTAGAAACTGTTAAGTTTTGGACAGGACTTTTCAAATAATTTGATTTTTTGAGCGTCGGTCGGAAACGGCCGTCGCTCAAAAAATATAATGAGGAGAAAGCCCCTATAAAGAAGCAAATTTTTATCCTATAGTAATAATTTGACAGGAGGTGAGCATGTGAATGAAAATATAGAAAAAATGCTGTATGCTGTTTTTCAAACACAGGAATTTGATATTGACGATAGGCTGACAAAAATAATAAATTCATATGCTCAGGATGAACTGGACGAGGAATCTTTAGATTTGGTGTATGCCGCAAGGAAAAACGATTTCAGTGAATTTATCCGCAGAATAAATTCTGAAGATAAAAAATAAATATCCTGCGGCATTTTGGTGATTCAGACAAATATGTGCTTTCGCACATTGATGATACAGCTATTTTTATATTAGGAGATGGATTTATGAACATTCGTAAAATGAACGGGAACACACTTGAAGTGTATGAGAATGATAATTTGGTATTTTCAATGCACGAGAAAAAAGAAAAAGATTTTATTACCGTAGAGGTTTCCGGAGAAATAAACAACGATGTAGCGCATGAGTTTGAAGATGAGATAATGGCGCTGATATCGGTGTTTAATAAGGTTCGGATCGACATGGGAAATGTTGTATATATTGCAAGCCTCGCTATGAAATCGCTGCTTTCCATTCAACAGATAATTGATGAAAAGCAAAACTCGGAATTTGTTCTGACAAATTTATCTCCTGCGGTCAGGGAAAATTTTGAGTTGTCCGGACTTCTTGATATTTTGTGTATAGAAGAATAATGTACGGCGGAGGTGTGATGATATGAAAAGATGCTCCGTAAAGCCATATGATGGAAATGAAAAATATATTTTTATAAGTTACTGTCATAAGGACAGGGCACAGGTATTCCCCATTATCGAGCAATTGGCAAAAGACGGATATCGGGTATGGTACGACGAAGGAATAGATCCGGGATCGGAATGGCCGGAGATCATAGCAAGTCATTTGAATAAAAGTGCGGTATGTATCGCTTTTATTACCGACAATGCTCTTAATTCCCACAATTGCAGAAGAGAGATCAATTTTGCGCTTATGAAGATGAAAAAGCTGATCTCTATTATTCTTGAACCGGTCGAAATGTCTTTAGGAATGGAAATGCAGCTATCAGCTACCCAATCCATATTCAAATACAAGCTATCGGGATCTGCCGAATTTTTCGGGAAATTGTATACTGCACATGATTTGGAGGAATGCAAAGGCAAACCGGATAATTCTATAATAATTTCCGATCCCTCTGACTATGAACCGGAAGTTTTTTCCGACAAGCGAGAGCCTTTCAGCGACAAGTGGTTTGTTGAAGATATTTCTGAAAATAAAAAAGTAAACTTTATTAATAAGCCGATACCGGAAAAAATCGATGCGGTCAGCGAAACTGTTCAGGACGCTGTGCCGGAGGAATCCGCTCCGGAGAGTGAAACTGCTCAAGAGACTGTGCCGGAGGAATCTGCACCGGAGAGTGAAACCGTTCAAGAGACTGCGCCGGAGGAATCTGCCCCAGAGAGCGAAACCGTTCAAGAGACTGCGCCGGAGGAATCTGCCCCGGAGAGTGAAACTGCTCAAGAAACTGTACCGGAGGAATCCGTTACGGAGATTGAAGCTGCTCAGGAGACTGTGCCGGAAGCATCTGCACCGGAGAGTGAAGCCGCTCAAGAGACTGCACCTGAGGAATCCGTTCCGGAGAGTGAAACTGCTCAGGAGACTGTGCCGGAGGAATCCGTTCCGGAGATTGAAGCCGTTCAAGAGGCTGCGCCGGAGGAATCTGCCCCGGAGAGTGAAACTGTTCAAGAGACCGTGCCGGAGGAATCTGCCCCGAAGAGTGAGACTGTTCAAGAGGCTGTGCCGGACAACTCTGAAGTCGGCAGTACAACATTTGCTCCGGACGGGGAAGCAGAACCGGAGGCTTTCCCCGAAAAGCCGCCGACAAAAGATGATGATACTGAGCATCAAGAGGAAAACACGGCGCTTGTTTCAGATTATACGCCGCTTGAAAAAAAGAAAAAGCTGCCGATGTGGTTAAAGGTTACAGCGATTTCTGCCGCTGCTGTTGCGGTTATAGCGGTTGCATTTTTCACACTTCAAGTATATCGCCCCGAACCGTCGTTCGACGTTCCTGATGATGATCCTTCCGTTGAAGATACTATAATATATTGGGATGAATCGGCATACGACGAATTAACAGACTCCTCGGATTCAAACGATATAAGTGATGTTTCCGAAACGTCTTCAAAAGATAACACCTCGTCATCTGTCACGACCAAACCCGACAAAACGGATAGTCCTGCATCAAAATGGAAAGAGAGCGCAGTTTCCGGTACGAAATACGTTACGGTAGACTGTTATTCCAGAGAAGAGGCTATAATAGGCTCCAAGAGAGCCGATCTTCATAAAAAGGGAAGCAGCGTAAAGGTCATTGCCAAAACCGATACCGGCTATTTTAAGCTGGAAGACGGTACATTCATACACGGAGATTATCTGTCCGACAGCGATCCTTCTCAAACCACGTCTAAGCCGCAGACCCAAAAGCCCGCCGTGAGTGAACAGCCCCAGACGCAAAAGCCTGTTACTGAAAAGCCGCAGACGCAAAAGCCTGTTACCGAAAAACCGCAGACACAAAAGCCTGTTACCGAAAAGCCACAGACGCAAAAGCCGACCACGGACTATAATCCGTCGCCTGCCGAAGATTTCACCACAACGGTATTATCTGACGGGACGTTGGAGATATCCTCTTATATAGGTCACGACGATAAAGTGGTTATTCCCTCCGATATTTCTGGAGTAAAGGTTACAAGCATAGGAGATGGCGCTTTTTCGGATAAAAATGCAACTAATTATGACACGACAGAAATATATTTACCGGCAGACGTTGAATCAATACATATACTTTCATTTTACCTGTGCTATGATTTGAAAAAAATAACGGTTGACAGCAATAATAAGTATTATTCGAGTGAAAACGGTGTTTTGTATAATAAAAATAAAACAACGCTTTTATATTGTCCCAGAGATAAAACAGGTTCATTTACTATACCGGATACGGTTACCGAATTAGCAGACTATGCATTTGCTGGCAGTCGATTATCTAATATTAATATAAGTGCATCTAATAATATTAAAGAAATCGGTGAAAACACTTTCAACTATTGCATTAATTTGAGATATTTTGAAATACCTGACGGAGTAACGAAAATAAAACCGTTTACATTTTACGACACACCGTTAACTACAGTTGTGATACCTCAGAGTGTAAAAGAAATAGATAAAAATGCTTTTATATATGATGACTTTATAGCTGTAAGACTCGAAAAAGTATATTACGGTGGTACAGTTGAAGAATGGAACAAGTTGATTTCAGGCAATAAAATATTAGATAATGCCGAGCTGCAAACCAACTACAAAGGATAGTCATCATTTTAGATGATATCACATAAAACGAAAGGAAGATCAATATGAAAAAATGTCCTTATTGCCAAGAGGAAATACAAGATGAGGCTATATACTGCCGATTTTGTCAGCATGACCTCACTCCCGCGGCGCAGCGACCCTTGCCTTCGGTTCAAACTACCGCTCCCCGGACGGCAATTTCATCATCGAGCGGATATTATTGGGTGACGATGGTAATGAACTGTATTATCGCTTTGAGTCTGTTTTTCCCAGTGCTTTCACTGAGATTGACGTCCTATTTCGGCAGTTCTAAGTCATTGTCCCCGCTCGGCTGGGTCGATCTTATCTCAAATTCTTCCGACTGGGAGGATATATTCGGTTCGGGTCTTATGGCGCTGCTCCATATAACTTATCTTATTGCGACAATTTTTATTATAGCTGCGGCGGTGTTTTTTATCAGAGGAATATTGTCACATATCCATGGTTCTGAGCAGCAAGCTATAAATTTGCATAAGAGTTCCGCTATATTTCTGGCGGTAGTAAACGGTGTGTTTATCGTTGCCGTACTGATATGGAACACCTTTATGAGCGCAGGCGCGGCTGATTTGGGTTCATCCTCTTCCGACCCGTTTTCTGCGTTTATGGGAAGCGCGGCAGCGTCGCTTGTAAAGCTGAATTTCCCGACCTCGGCGCTTATATTCGGGATTTTAGCAATAGTTTCGGCAGTAGTATCCTATCAGCTGGGAAATAAGATAGCCGCCAATGATTACTATTACAAAAAGCAGAACGGGAGCGGCGCAGAACATAGCGTGGATTATGACAAGACGTGGATCTGCAAATATTGCAAAGCAAAAAACAATTCTAGCGATCTTTATTGCTCACAATGCGGTAAATATAAATAAAGGAGAGTAAAAAATGAAATGTCCTTATTGTGCTGAAGAAATAAGTGAAGGTTCGTCGTATTGCCAATATTGCGGCAAACCTGCTAAAGAGCCGGAACAGACCTATATGCAATCTGTCAGACAGTCTGTAACCTCTTCTTCGTATTATTATGAGCCTCCGATCCGTAAAGTGTTGGGCGCTGCGGCTTCTGTGGTGTTAATGTTGTCGCTTATAATACCTATTATCATGCTTTTTATCACTATAGGCGAACTTCCTAAACTTTTTGAAGCGATGGACAGGGCGAACGAAATAGGGTTAGGCATTGAAGAAGTGCTGCCCGCAGGTTACATTTTCGGATTATTGGTTTATTTTGTCGGAGCAATAATAACTATAGTGATGACGGTGCAGGGAATTAAGTTTTTTGTCAGGGCAGTCAAAAATTATAATCAAAATTATTCCTACAATCAGAACTGTGCATTTGCGGTGATGAGATTTGCTATAGGGGATATCGCGTTCATGGCAGGTATGATTTTAATGCTTTTGCTGTCCGGAAAAGCTGAAGAAGTTAAATATATACTGGTTCGTCCGAGCTTAGTATGGATCATAGCGGTAGTAGTAGTCGGAGGGTTTATAGCAGTACACTTTCTTAATAAGTTTGCATACGAAGAATATAACCATGCAAAGCAGCAAAGCGTTCGATCCGCTGCTCCTGCACCGTCCGCAAATGGAATATGGGTGTGCAGCTGCGGCGCGAAAAACCGCATATCCGATTCATTCTGCAATCAATGCGGAAAAAACAGATAAAGGAGAATTTATATGAAGAAAAAACAAATTATCGTAGCGGCAGCACTTATATTGTCAATGCTGTCCGGCTGCTCGTCCGGGGAGGGTGTGCAAGTCCTATCTTCTGCCGAAGAAACCCCGGTAGTCTCGGATAATTACGATACTTTCGAGGAAAGCTCCGAGGCGGAAACTTCCAAAAATACAGAAACTTCCAAGGATAAAGAAACTTCATCCGGCGGCACAAGCTCCGGTCAATCCGGAGAAAACGGTTCCGGCAGTGAAGAAAACGAGTGGAAAGAAACACCGGTTACGGGTACAAAATACATAACCGAGGACTGCTACAGCAGGATAAAGGCGATAATAGGCTCGGACAGTGTAGAAACGCATACATACGGCAGCAGCGTAAAGGTCGTTGCCAAAACCGATACCGGATATTTTAAGCTGGAAGATGGTACGTTCATACATCAGGATTATCTTTCGGACAGCAAGCCGACGCAGACCGAGCCCCCGAAAACAACGGTTAAACCGCAGACGCAAAAGCCCGCCTCTGGCAGCACCGATAAGACCGACGGCTATACTTGGGCGATACAGCCGCAGTATGATTATGATGATGTGGAGATATTAAGGAACAATAATTATTTGCCGGCAGGTGAAGGCTTGTTGGTTTCAAAAAATCATTATGAGCAGGGAGTTTGGATGAACGAGCCCGGAACACTTGTTAAGAATTTGTTTGCCGCTAAAAGTAAGAACAAGTATGGATTGATAAATTCTGACGCAAATCTTCTTATCGACTTTTCTTATGATAGAATTAGCGCTTCCCTCTGCCCGCCGGGAATATATTTTATTAGCGTATCTGACATAACTTATGAAAACGGTTATGAACACGAGGATTATAAATGGTTGGATGAAAAATATCAACCTGTTGAGCCTACTCAAGGATTTGGAGTAGAGGGCTATCCGCATTATTTTTATGATATAGAAAATGGCGACATTTATTGTGATCGAGAATGGGTAGATACTACAAAATTGACAGATAAAAACATGTCAAATATGTATGTGCCTGTCACTTCAGCTACTGTGAGCTCCAAAACATATTGGAACGAATTTGAAAAAGAAAATCAAACCAATTATTATTTTGATACTGATAAATCAGGTGTGGGAAAATGTGGTTTGCTTTCAGACGGAAAGATCACTGTACCGGTTGAATATGACGGCTTTTTTGATCCCGGACCGCCAGATGAAAATTTTTTTGGCGACAACCGTATAGTATTTTTCAAAAACAAAAAAATATATGTATTCGATAAAATGGGAAAGTGCTATTCCAAAGGCATATATGACAAGGTAGACAACAGGAATCAGGAGTTATACTACCTTAACGGCTACCTCCCCGTATGCAAAAACAACAAGTGGGGACTTATAGACGTAAACGGCAAAGAAGTGCTGAGCTGCCAATTCGAGGATATCACTTCGGTATACGACGGTAAAGCATGGGCAAAACAAAACGGAAAATGGGGAGTTATCGCGCTTGACTGATTTTCTGTAAAAACGGTATGCTCACCCGAAAACGGGTGTTCATATATAAAAAATAATTGAAAAGAGGATCAATATGAAAAAACGTAGATTTATAGCCGGATTTTTGACATTTGTCATGGCTATCGCGGTGTTCGCAACGCCGCTTTCGGAATACCTGCCGGTGCAGGGAAACAGCTTGACCGCAAGCGCGGCGAGCACAACAGATATACTGCTTGAAAGCGTAAATGTAAAAATTACAAATTCTTCCGATTCAAGAGTTAAAGATGCTCTTGACAGAATCGATAAGCAAGCAACTGCTTCTAGTTCGATTCGCTATAGCAAGCACAGCTCTGAATCGGTAAAAAGTGTTCTAAGTTATTTTTTATATACTTCTAAATACAAAGTATTTAACGGACAGAGTTTGCCTTATGTAAATTCAAATGACGCTTATAACACCGGCAAAAATTCGTCAATTTTTACCGATGGAAATTCAAGCTATAATATTACAGTTAACGCGGGAGGCTGTCTGGCTTATGGCAAATGGGTACGCGGAAATATATATAAAGATGGTGTGGGAAACGAAATAAAAATAAACAAATCTGATATAATGAAATGCTCCCCTTTTGTTAGACAATATGGTATAATAGAGATACACCAAAATAAAAGTCTAACGAAAGGGGGCATT
>CANQKE010000038.1 GCA_947624435.1 uncultured Ruminiclostridium sp. | reverse complement strand
ATTCCAAAAATAGGTGAGCAACACAAAATCAGTTCATTTTTACAGTTTCTTGACAAACGCATTGATGCCCAACGCCGATTTGTGGAAAACCTTAAGTTATATAAAAGAGGGGTGTTAAAGCGCCTTTTTAACACAATATCAAATTTTAGAAAATTGAATGAGATTAGCGAATATGTTACATCTAATCTTTCTTTGGAAAATATAAAAAAATACAAAATGGGTATTTATCCTGTTTATGATGCCGGTGGTGTATCTACATATATTAATAAGTATAAAATGTCATGTGATTATATTGCAATTATAAAAGACGGATCCGGCGTAGGAAAACTTCAGTATTGCATTGAAAAATCATCATTTATCGGAACACTAGGCGGTATTGTTGCTAAGAATTGCAATATAGGTTATTTATATGCAGCAATGCAAATGATAGATTTCAGAGGCTTTATTACCGGTGCAACAATTCCTCATGTTTATTACAAAGATTACGGAAATATTAAAATCCCTTTTCCAAATACGGATATTCAATGTAAGATAAATAATATATCAAAATTGTTAGATAAAAAAATAACGACAGCTGAAACAAATCTTAATAATAACTTAAAACTAAAAGCTGCATTGTTGCAAAATTTATTCATATAAACATCTTTTGCAACAGGCTTTTCTTAGCACTTTCAAGCTCATCTAGTTTACGCTGATGAAGGGTGATAAGGGTGTCAAGCCGTGAGAAGAATTCGCCGATTTGCTGTTGTTCTTCCATTGTTGTTGGCATCATAAGTTCCATACTTGCCATTTGCTTTCCTGAAACCTCAACAAAAGTTGAACCAGCACCAACGGTTTCACCATATCTTTTTAATTCCTCTGAACGAGAAAAAATAAAATATGAATCAAGCGCATTTTCATGTGGCACGATTGATTGAAAGCCTTGATTAGTGCAGCCTTTTTTGCGTAAAATCGCAGTTTTTCCGATTCCTGCACGAGATGTGAATAGTACAGTTCCGGCAGGGAGCATTTTGGCAGAACTATTATCAAATCCTTGTTGAGTTATTTTTCTTTCACTTGACGAAACATATATTTGTTCAGCAATTTCAGCAGGAGCATACCAATCAATATCACCGTCCCAATAATTATCATTTGATGTGCTGGGCGTTCCACCACCAACAATATCTGCAATCTCCCCCAACTTACGCTGTTCCCAATCATCAGTAAAGCCCACAAAGCGGCACTCCGGTACGCTTGTTCCTTTTTTAGGAAACAGCTTGGATAACACCCCTCTTTTATATAACTTGAGGTTTTCCACAAATCGGCGTTGGACTGCAATTCTCGATTGTAAAAGTGCCAAAAATGATAGCAGTTTGTGTTGCTCGACGGAGCCGGGATAGCGCACAGATATTTTGGATAGCTCGTCGGCTTTGACATGGACCACCGATTTTCCCTGTGCAACACAAGAAATTTTCTTGTTGATGATATGGCGTATTATGTAACTAATCAGCCGACCGTCAACTGTATTTGTGCGAAAGATGTTTAAGTCACCGGCAAGAATTACTCCCGGCAGCATAACGCATGATGCCGTAGCTATTTCTTCTGGTGTTTCACCCGATGTCGGAATAATAACATCTCCAATTCGGCTGATTTGCTCGGAAGAAGCGCTTTTTTCGGTTCTTCTCACAATATTCTCGATTACTTCATCATATGTCGTATAGAGTTCGCCGTAGAGAATAAAAGGAGTCCCCTGTGAGGATATATCGGCCTTTGAGAGAGGCGCTCCTTTTGTAAATGTACCTATTTCGCCAAGGGTGGATTCTTTCCATTCCCCCTCAAACCCCGGGAACCTCAGTTTAGGCACCCGCTTGCCAAGATTATTAATTGAGGATACATTACTCATAAAAATCAATCCTCCTCGCCAAAGGGAAATGACAAGCCAAGTTCGTCAAAATAAGGCTTTAGCTCATTGTCGATATCCCTGATTTCTTTATTCAGTCTGCGTATGTCAGCGGCTACTTCCTCAATATCGATTTCGGGCTCCGGTTCAAATGTGTCAACATAGCGAGGAATATTCAGATTAAACCCATTCTCTGCAATCTCCGACATGGTAGCTACATGAGAAAACTTTTCCACATCGACGCGCTGCTCGTAAATGTTTACTATCTTATCAATATCGCATTCACGCAGGATATTTTGATTTTTTCCCGCCTCGAATTCCTTAGATGCATCAATAAACAAAATATTGTCGGCGTTGCTGCCCCTGTCCTTTTTTAGTACAAGAACACATACAGGAATTCCCGTGCCAAAGAATAAGTTTGCAGGCAATCCTATAACCGCATCAAGTACATTAAGTTTTTCAATGAGATATTTTCTTATAGTTTCCTCCGAGCCTCCTCTGAACAAAACTCCATGCGGCAACAGAACGACCGCTCTGCCGTCCTCGTCCATGTGATATACCATGTGTTGAACAAATGCAAAATCGGCTTTCGATTTAGGCGCAAGTTTTCCGTATTGATTAAAACGATTATCTTCCAGAAATTTACTATCCGCCGACCAGTTGGCAGAATAGGGAGGATTGGCGACCTGAACGCGGAATGTATTATCTTCAAAATAATCGTGTTCCAGCGTGTCGCCGTTATAGATGGCAAAGTTGCGGTAAGGTATCCCTCTCAGAATCATATTCATTCTCGCAAGATTAAAAGTAGTGGAAGTCAATTCCTGCCCATAGTACAGCCTGACATTTGCATACTTTTTAAGACGCAGCAGCAGTGAACCGGAGCCGCAGGTAGGGTCGGCAGCTGCTTTTACATCAGTCAGGCCAAGGCAGGCAAGGCGACAAAGTAGTTCCGCAGGACCGGCCGGTGTATAAAACTCACCAGCTTTTTTTCCTGCCGTAGCGGCAAACTGACCGATCAGATATTCATAGGCGTTGCCCAATACATCGATCTTTGTATCCTCAATTCCGAAATTGATCTCATCAAGTGCCGCTATGATTTTAGACATAACGCCGCTTCTGTCCCTTACCGTATGACCTAGCTTTGTAGAATCGAGCTGCATATCGGAAAACAGGCCTTCAAAATCCTGCTGACTGTCATTTCCGATAGTTGACTCCATAAGTGAATTTATCGCCTTTTGCAAAAACTCGATATCAAAAGAATGATTCTCTACCATTTTCACCATATTGCGAAACAGATACTGCGGTTCAATTACAAAGCCGAGATCACTCAAAGACTCCTCAATTACCGCCTCTTTATATTCCTCGTCCTCCCACGCCTGTTCATAAGAAATGTTATCATCTTTCAACAGTTTCTTTATATATCTCTCTGTCCTGTCGGAAAGATAATAGTAGAAAATCATACCGAGTATATAGTTCTTAAACTCGTAAGCTTCCATATTTCCACGAAGCGCATTGGCCATTGCCCACAGCTTTTGGCATAGTTCCTTTTGGTGCTGCTGAATGTTGTCCATAAAATGTTATCCTCCGTTATACACCTTTTTCGTTTTAATTGAGGTGTATTGCTTATTTTTTATAACGCCCTAAAGCGGGCATTGTCAGTTACTGTATCTTTCGACGTGTTCCTTGATAAACTCCACTATTCTGTTTACCAGCGAACGTTTCTTTAACAACGGCATCGGCGTTTGTATCCGATCCCGTATTTCGCCCGAATTCAGAACGCTCGTAAATTCATACTCCGCTATCTCTTCTTTCAGGATATTCGGGTCGATATTTTCTTCATTGGCAAACGTTTGTATTTCTTCATTCTTACGCTTATTTTCGTATGCGTTATATTCGGAGTCTATATCTTCGCTGCCTTCAAAACCCGAAACGACTTCATCAAGGAAAGAGCGGAGTATATCTATCTTCTTATGCAGTCTTGTATTGTCGGATCGGTCAAGCTCATCTTTGATGTTCTCTATATCCTTATCCCTTGAAGCTTTGCTTTCAAAATTGATATTGCGTATCAGATTCATTATATAAGCAGCGTTTATTTTATCGCTCTCAAGAAGCTCAATGCAGAAATCCACATCGTTAAGCACCGAAACGACTTCCGTATTGCTTTGGTGAGAATGATATATCAAAAGATACTTGCTCTTGTAATCCTGAAATTCCTGATCGGTCATATCAAGATCGCTGTGGTCGATGCTGAATTCTACAAACGTTTTGAGCGAAAGCATATATCTTGACAATTCTCTGAAAAGTATAATAAACTCCTTTTGCATGTCCTCGGATTGCATTGTATCTATTGCGGCAGGAGTAGGCGCAATCTCTCTTATTTTGGAGACTAACTCATTAAATTTATGTACATAATACTCAAATTCTTTTGTAACGACTTCTTCAGCATGGCCTTGTGAGAAAAGAGCGAGCGCTTCGTCTGTTTTCTTTTTCAGATTACGGTAGCAAACGATGATACCGTGCGGTTTTGTTTCCTTTTCCACCCTGTTGGTACGGCTGTACGCTTGAAGAAGATCATGATACATCATATCTTTATCCACATACAGCACAGAAAGAGGTTTGCTGTCAAAACCGGTAAGGAACATATTTACAACTATCAAAATATCGAGCTGCTTAGTCTTTTTACCCTTGACACGATCGGAAATATCCTTGTGATATGCTGCGAATGTGTCTGTGCTGAAATTCGTGTTATACATTTTGTTGTAATCGGAAATTATACGCTCCAGTGCATCTCTCGAATGCTCGTCATGACCTTCGTAATCTTCGTTAGCGCCGTATGTGAAAATAGCGCTGATATTCAAATCATGATCTATCTGTTTGAAAATATCATAATACTTTATAAGCATCGGAATCGATGAAACCGCAAACATGGCTGTATATTGCCTGTCCCTGGTTTTCGATTTATGATTTTGGATAATATGATTAGCTACAAGCGACATACGCTCATCCGCCATATATAACTCGCCGACATCTATAGCCTCTGTCATAGTCATATCATTTTCATCATAGTCGCCTTTGATCGTGTTGATATACTCAATATGAAAACCGAGAACATTATTATCAAATATGGCGTCTTTTATCAGATAACTGTGAAGACACTCGCCAAATAACTTTTCGGTAGTCTGCAAAACCTTGCCCTCGACCTTTCCGTTTTGTTCAAATCTCGGTGTACCGGTAAATCCGAAAAATTGAGCATTCTGAAAGTGACGCACAATATCTTTATGCATCTCCCCGAATTGTGAACGATGGCATTCATCTATTATGAAGACTACTTTTTCATTCTTGTACGCATCCATAACAGCAGCATATCTTACGCTCTTAACGGCATTCGCCATTTTTTGGATAGTTGTTATGATAAGCTGTCTGTTTTTGTCCTTCATTTGTTTTACGAGGACCGTCGTTTTGTCAGTTGCATCGACCGAACCGGCTTCAAATTTATTAAATTCCTCGGTGGTCTGAGTGTCCAGATCTTTGCGATCCACGAGGAAAATGACCTTCTTAATTGTAGGCATCGAAGCAAGTATCTGAGCGGTTTTGAATGATGTCAGCGTCTTTCCCGCACCCGTAGTATGCCAAATGTAAGCGTTCCTGTTTGTAAGCTGCGCTTGACGGATAAGCGCTTCGGCGGCATAGACCTGATACGGACGCATTATCATCATCAGCTTGTCCGTGTCGTTGATGACCGTAAACTTGCATAGCATTTTTATTACTATATCACGCGAGAGAAAAGCTATCGAAAAATCCTTCAGATTAGTAATGCGGACATTATTTTTATCAGTCCAGAAAAACGTATATGAATATGGAATATCTTTATCGCTGTTGGCGCAATATTTTGTATCTACGCCGTTTGATACAATAAAAAGTTGGATAAAGTGATACAGCCCCTGATAAGAATGCCTGCGGTAACGCATGACCTGATTGACAGCCTCTTTAATATCAATGCCTCTTCGCTTTAATTCGATCTGAACTAATGGCAAACCATTGACTAACAATGTTACGTCATATCTGTTTTTATATTTACCGATGACTGTAGTCTGATTTGTAACTTGGTAAATATTCTTTGCAAAATTCTCATCCAACAAAGAAAGATAAACTTTTGTCCCATCGTCACGTTCAAGAACAAATTTATCTCTCAATATCTTTGCACTTTCAAAAATGCTTTTTCCGGATATGAAATTAAAAATACGTTCCCATTCTTTATCGCTTAACGACTTATCGGAAATCTTACTTTCATTGAATTTTGCAAACTGAACCTTAAAATTTTCCACAAGTGCATCATAATTCGTTATGTAAGCTCTCTTATAGTCTTGATTAGTAAGTTGCTCTATAAGTTGCTGCTCAAGCTGCGCCTCACTTTGATATGACATATTCTACCTCCGATTGTAAATTTAGTATGCGTTCCGTCACAGAACAAGCCGACTATCTCTTATAGACTGCAGTCTCGCAAACGTAAAAATATATTGCTTTCTAAATATCTCAATTACTATTATACATTATTTTGGGAGAAAGTAAAGTAAAATTTTAATATTTATGTACAATAAAACGGACTAAAGGACGTCGAAACATCGGATTTTTCTTTAATTGCTCACAATGTTATGCACAAAAGATCGTTAAGGACTAAATTTCATATTTCTGTTTTTATACCCGCTAAATATCTATCTTCATATTTTTCAAAAAATCATCTATATTTGATACGGTCTTACCGGAGCCTTCGGTAAGCAATCCGTCATCGGTCAAGATCGGGGTATCCAAAACGGATTTAATGGATACCGCAACACTTGCCGCGGAAGCTATCGTCTTTTTAGATTCGTCGCTGTATTGACGGTAATCGTCGCCCTCGGCCTTGAATATATCCTCCATTTTGAAAATAAGCGGAAGAAAATAAGAGTCAAGACGAGCCAGCAGATCATAAAACATATATGTTCTTTTGCGGATAGTTTCGCATTGCAGCGACGCTATTTCAAGCTGAGCGGAAACTTGCGCCGCCTCCGCATAATTTGTGTGCGCTTTTTCAAGCTCCTTTTTTGCGGCATGTCCCACAATGAATCCCATCACCATAAGAGCGGGACCGGCAACCAGTCCGCCGAGTACAACGCTGCCTCCCGCCATTCCGAGACCTCCGGCAGCTATCGAGCCGCCTCCGAAAAAGGCGAGCGTTGCGTTGGTCGCCGCCGCACCGCTGAGCGACGCTATCGCCGTTCCGGTAGAAGCGCACGCTAATGCCTGAGCCGCTCCGTAAGCGCCGAACGCCGTTAATGCCCCGCTCATTGTTCCGGCAACGGCTCCTCCCGCCAGTGAACCGGCAAAGTTTACCATCGTTTTAAGCTCGGTAAACTCCTGCTTATCTATATGTATATTCAGCTTTTTAAGCTCGTCTAATCCCTGTGAATTTCTGAAATCCACGTTTTTGATACGGGTAAAGGTCTCAAGAAACTCATTTACCGTGTTGTTCAGCACAAACAGCTTTTCTTCTCCCAGCTTGGTAAGAGAAACCCCGCAAGCCGCCCTTTCCACATTTATCCTTTCATTATAAGAATCCACCAGCTCCTGCGCTGTTTTATTCATCTGATTTGCCGAATGGATATCCACACCGGCTTTTACGCCTTTTCCTATCCCGACTCCGCCTGTTGCGGCAGCGATACCTATTCCTATAAATAATATCGGTAACGGCATGATCTACACCTCCTTAAAGTGAAAGCAGCGCCGTTACGCTTTCCATAACGGTCATTTTACGTTCGTTTATTTCATTTACATGAGCCTCAATGGTCAGGTACGGCCTGTCGGTGGTCTTTATCCATGTAAGCTCCCTTTCAAGATCCAGCACCGTTAAAATGCTGCTTTGCATTTGCAGACACATCGCCTTGTCTACACCGAATTTTTCCGCGACATAATCAATAAGAGCCTGCTCCGACTCGTCACAGCTTTCATCGCTGTAAGCGACCGTCATCATATCCCAAACAAGAAGTCTCGAAACTACCTCTCTGTCCGTTCCGTCGTCCAAAGCGGCGGCGTCAACGCCTTTTTGCAAAGCTGCCGCATATTCCTCTTTGTTTGCCGCAGCGTCAAGGTTTGCCTTGCATTCGTTTATGATATCATCCTTTATTTTGTCAAAATCTGACATCAGCTCTCTGCCTATCGCGTCAAACTTTTCCTCTTCGCCGTGAAAAATTTCTCCGTCCGCCGCCATAAGATAATAGATCATCTTAAGAGCGCCTTTTGCACTGACGGCCGAAAGCTCCGGTTCGGGATCCTCCTGCGTGCCGTCTTCCCTGTGCAGCATCTTCTTCACCTGTCCGGCGGCTTTGTCGCCTGCCTGTGCGACCTTGTCTTTTACCGCCGCGGCGGCACCGTGAATGTTCTCCTTGATCTCGTCCGTATCGATCTCCCTGACCTTGTCCCGCACAGCGTCGGCGGCTCCGTGCAGCGTTTCTTTAATCCCTTTTCCAAAATCCTTTGTTTGCATAAATTTACCTCCTTGTCTAAAATTTCAGCGGTTCGTCCGACTCCATCAGTTGGTCAAATTCCTTTTGATCTGTAAACTGCGGCTGTCTGCCGAGCACTTTCTGAATACGGATATTCCCGTGAATTACCAGATTTGAATCACCGGAATCCAGTCCCTGACCGATCTCGTCAAATCCATCCATAAAAGCGGAAATATCCTCCGCAAGATAGTTTGAGACCTTTTCTTCAAGCTGTGTTTTGAACCTTTGCAGTTCAATCAGGAAAAGCTTCGACTTTTCCTCGGATAGGATCATTTTTTCATGGATAAGCTGTGTTTCCTTGATTTCACCGCGAACTTCCTTTACAACAGCCAGCGCCGCTCTTCCCGCGCCTATATAGTTGAATCTGGTAACAAATCTGCCCGAAAACAGCACCCAATTCGCTCCGGATTCGATCGCCGCATGAATAGCCGCGTCTGCGGTATCGGCAACGGTGAAGGTGATAGCAGCGATTGTTGCCATTCGTTCCACGGTTCTATTCCGGAACGGCATTATAATGTTCCAATTCAGCTTAACAATATCCTGCGGACTGTTCAGGTCGGTGTTAGAGAGTTCTGTGGCAAAACGACGAACAAAGTATAACGCTCTTACAATGCATTCGTTAACGATGACCGGGATCGCTTGTCGACCCATGTGGTGCGCTACACCCAACTCTGTCCGAAGGTCAAATTTGTGTGGAATAAGCTGATTATTTGCATCCCGTTCACCAAGCAGAGTACCGTTAAACAATTTGGATATATAAACAGAAAATTCCCCGCTTTTGTCCAACTTTCTAAACAATGGTACAGAGGACAATTCTTTCACCAAAGAAACCAGCGGACCGGGCAATCCTGTTCCTAAACTGTCTTTCATCGCGGAACCGGATGAACCCGCCATATCGCTTACCATGTGGAATATCCAGTTAATGGCACCAAACATAATCTTTTCCGGGAAATTCTTCCCGACAAGTTCGAGCCCTTTCTCATCCAATTTGATTTTTTGAAATGCCCCGTTTTTATCTGTCCCATAAACATTTTTGGTAAACTGTGTTAAAATCGAACACACAAGACCTACCGGCGTAGGATGATGGGAAAAATCACGAAGATGGTGCTGAAGTCCACCGCCGAATTGTGACGTTACTTTATCCGCAGCAATCGGGAACATATCTTCCAGATGCTTTATTGCGCCGGGAAGCGTATTTCCGTTATACCCTTGTTTTTGAGCAACCTTTATCACAAAGTCTTTCGCCTTTTCATTACCCCATCGATCAGCATCCTCCAAATTGAACTCACCTACGAAAATGCTGTCAATAACTCCCGCTAAGATCCCGCTCAATACGGCGAACGCATAATCCGTTTTATCCGCCTTGACGGTGTATCGTTCCAAATCGGCGTTGATCTTATCCAGCTTAGCGTTTATCTCGTCAAGATCACCGCTTTCCGTTTCAACCGAAACTTCCGCCGATATTATTTCCTGTTCCTCGGTCTTTTCCTCTGCTTTTTGTCGATCATTAATAGCATATGTACCGTTCAGTATACCTAAAAACTGTTCCGACTTCGCCCATTTGCTGCACTCGTATGCTCTGGCTGCAAGACCGGGATGGCTGTCGTTTTTTATCATCATAAGCTCTATTAATTTATTCGAGCCGGACTCGTTGACAAACGCGTTGAGATCCTCCGCCTGGCGTAAAAATTCCTCACGGTTGATATTTTTATAATTATTTATTCTCAGAATAAGTTCGACCAAATTATCGGAATTGCCGTCGCACAGCACAGCAGCTCTGTCCGCCGACAGCTCACTGCACCTGTACCAGAACATCAACGCCTGTTCAAGGGCCGGCGTTAAGTATTTGCGTATTGCCGGTATTAACGATAAAGGGCTTCTTTCTATACCGTCTATCAATTGCACGGCAATTGAATGGTACAGATAATGCTTGCAAGCGATATGACCGCATTCGTGAGCCAGTGTACTGCTTATAAGCTCCGACGGCAATTCATTCACCAGTCTTGACGTAACACAGATAAAAGGGATAGTATTTCCGGCGGTAAAAGCGTTCATATGCTTTGACTGACAATAGTAAATATCCGGTATGTCGATCCCCAGTTTATCACAGATAGGCGGCAAAAGCTCGTAGACCTTCGGGAATTGCCTGTCGCTTATTCGTATAGCATTGGAAAGAAAATAAATTTTTTCTGCCGTTTCATTTACATTTGCAAGGTATGCTTCTCTAAGCTTTACAAGCTTAGGAAAGGCATTCATCGCATTGAATGCTCTTTTGTCCAGCTCATGAATATAAAGCGCCGAATCGTATGACATATTCAATCTCCTTTCTTTGACTTTTCTTCCGGTATGAATTCTACAATATCATCTAACTTGCAATCAAGGGAAGTACACAACTTTTCAAGCGTTTTGACCCGAACGTCCTCGTTGCGTCCGAGCTTTGCCATAGCGTTTGTGCTGATACCCGCAAGGCGGGTCAGCTCGGTCTTGCTTAAGCTCTTGTCTATCAGCAATTTCCAAAGTTTATTATAGCTTATCATCGCCCTATGCCTCCTTATTAAACAAAAGGCTTACTTATACACTTTAGACCTGTTAAAATCATTTTAGCACATATTTTACAAAATTTCAAGATATTCTTGCAAATTTCAAGAAAATTTTTCAATTTGAGAATCGATTTACTAAAAATCGTTCAATAAAGTCTTAAGTTATTGAAAACAAAAAGGAGAGTTCTTCATTACGAAGTCTCTCCTTTGCAGTAAGATCTTATATTCACTTTTTCTTTATCACTGTACCCTGTCTTGTTTCCTCTACAATGTATCCCAGCGAGGTGATCTTGTCGCGCAGCTGGTCGGCAAGGGCAAAATCCTTTGCTTTTCTCGCCTGCTGACGTTTTTCGGCAAGCTCCTGTATCTCGGCGGGGAGCGGCTCTGGCTCGTCGCTCTTGGCGTTTAATTTTTCGGCATGAGCAATAAGGTCAAGCGACAAAACGCGGTCAACGTCCGCTATCGCAGATAATCTGTCTGAGGCGGAGGCGTCGGACTTCAAAATGTCATATAAAGCGGTTATCGCCTGCGCGGTGTTAAGGTCGGCGTCCATTGCCTTACGGAAACCCTCGGTAAGCTCGGACGGCGCGCTGTTTGTAACAGTTCCCTCTTTAAGCAGAGCCGCTATGCGGGCGATCAGCTTTTCGTATGCCGCCGCCGCGTTGTCCAGATTTTCATAGCTGAACACCAGCGAGCGCCTGTAATGGGATTGCAGGCAGAAAAATCTGTACACCAGCGGGTCGTAGCCCTTTTCCTCCAGCAGCGACACGGTGAGGAATTCCCCTTTTGACTTACTCATCTTGCCGTCGTTTGTATTAAGGTGATGAACATGGAACCAGTAATTGCACCACTTATGACCGAGGTAAGCCTCACTCTGTGCTATCTCGTTTGTATGGTGCGGGAACGCATTATCGATACCGCCGCAATGGATATCGAGATACTCGCCGTTATATTTCATACTGATGCAGGAGCATTCTATATGCCAGCCGGGATAGCCGACTCCCCACGGGCTGTCCCATTTAAGCTCCTGATCCTCGAATTTCGACTTGGTGAACCATAACGCAAAATCGGCGCTGTTTTTCTTGTTTTCATCGGAATCCACGCCCTCGCGCACTCCTACCTCCAAATCCTCCGGGCGAAAATCGTTGAACACATAGTATTTTTCCGGCTTGGAGGTATCGAAGTACACGTTGCCGCCGGAAATATAGGCGTATCCCTTATCCAGCAGTACCTGTATCACACGGATAAACTCGTCTATGAGCGAGGTCGCGGGTATAACCGTTTCCGGCTTTTTTATATTCAGCTTATCGCAGTCGGAAAAGAACGCGTCGGTATAAAACTTTGCTATCTCGGCGACGGTCTTATGTTCCCGCTTTGCTCCGGTCAGCATTTTATCGTCGCCGTCGTCGCCGTCGCCGGTAAGGTGCCCGACGTCGGTGATATTCATGACGCGGTTTACATCATAACCGGAATAGGCAAGGTATTTTTCCAGTATGTCCTCCATGATATAGCTGCGCAGGTTTCCTATATGCGCATAATGATACACTGTAGGACCGCAGGTGTACATATTCACCTTGTTCGGCTCGTTAGACGTAAAAAGCTCCTTTTTTCTTGTAAGCGTATTATAAATATACATTGTTATTCCTCCGTTTTATCCGTATTATGCTCGTACTCGTCAAGCTGTTTTTCCAATCGGTCGATATGAGCGGACATGCTGCAAAGCTCCTGAGATACGGGATCGGGAAAATGTATCTGATCCAGATCGAACCTGGGGACCCGCACGCCGTCGCGCTTTACCACCCTCGCCGGTACGCCGACTGCCGTACAGTTCGGCGGTACTTCGGTCAATACCACCGCGTTGGCGGCTATCTTGGAATTATCTCCTATCTTTATCGGACCGAGCACCCGCGCGCCCGCGCCGACCATGACGTTATTGCCGAGCGTGGGGTGGCGCTTTCCGATATCCTTGCCGGTACCGCCCAGGGTAACACCCTGATAGATAGTACAGTTGTCGCCTATCTCGGTAGTTTCACCTATAACTACGCCGCTGCCGTGGTCTATAAACAAGCCCTTTCCTATCTTAGCGCCGGGGTGTATCTCTATACCGGTCTTGCGCAAAGAACGCTGGGATATCCACCTTGCTATGAAATAATGCTTTTTCTCGTACCATTTATGGGCGCGGCGATACGCTCTTACCGCCTTAAAGCTCGGATAGAGAAAATATACCTCCATGCTGCTTTTTACGGCGGGATCGCGCTCCTTTACCGACTGTATGTCGGCTTTTATTTTATCGAACATACACACTCCTTTAATGCTGCTGTTTTCATAAATAAAAAGCCTCCGCCCTATATAGGGGCGAAGGCGAATATATCGCGGTTCCACTTCGTTTTCCGGCAATACCGGCTCTTGTTCCTTAACGCGGAAAACGCGCAGTAATTTCCTCCTGCGGGCATGGGGAATATCCCCCGCACAGCCGCACTTTACCGAAATACCGCCTGCCGCGTTCCACCATGTGCGGCTCTCTGTGAGGGGTAATTTAGGCTACTCTTGCCGTGCATTGCCTTTATTCTGTAATAAACAGTTTACCACAGACTTTTTGATATGTCAAGCGGATAAAGCGATTTTTTATTTATTATATGCGCGGTATGCTTAATCGCGGCACAATTCCGCGCCGGTGATAAGCTGCACGTTGTTGTCCTGAAGGACCTTTACCGCCTGTTCGGTATCCTCCACACGGATAACTATATCCGCTCTTCCGGCGGTCTTGCCCATTACCGAATAAAGGTAGTCGATATTTATTCCGTTGTCGTTTATTATATCCATTACCTTATATAATGAGCCGGACACGTCGGGAATGGTAAACGCTATCACCTTAGTGACAGCCGCGGTAAAGCCGTCGTTTTTAAGCGCCGTTATCGCCTTTTCGGTATCGTCTGCGATTATCCTCATTATACCGAAATCCGCGGTGTCCGCGATAGTCATAGCGCGGATATCTACGCCGCCGTTATTTAGCACCTGCATGACCTCCGCCAGTCTGCCTGTTTTATTTTCGATAAATACCGAGATCTGATCTATAAGCATTATATCCACCGTTCCTTTCGATCACTTTTTCTCAAACTTATTCTTTATTTCGCGGTTATCCTTTACTCTTACCGCCTTGCCCATCGAGCGGGCAAGCGTTTTCGGTTCAAGCAGCTTTATGCTGACTCCCACGCCTATCGCGGAATCTATCGCGGCCTTGACCTTCTTCTTATAGTTCTCAAGCGTCTTTACGTCGTCGCCGAACATATCCGGTCTGGTTTCAAGCTGCACCTCAAGAGTATCAAGATTGTTTATCCTGTTTACCTCAAGCATATAGTTGGTAGCTTTCTCGTCCACCGAAAGCAGCGCCGACTCTATCTGAGAGGGGAACACGTTCACGCCGCGTATGATAAGCATATCGTCGGTTCGACCCTGCGGCTTTAACATTCTTACAAGGGTGCGTCCGCACTCGCACTTATCATATACCAATGTCGCGATGTCCCGCGTGCGGTAGCGTATCAGCGGCATTGCCTCCTTGGTTATGCAGGTGAATACCAATTCTCCCTGCTGTCCGGCAGGAAGCACCTCCAGCGTATCCGGGTCGATTATCTCCGGTATGAAATGATCCTCACATATATGCATTCCCGCCTGAGCTACGCACTCCGCCGATACCGAGGGTCCCATTATCTCGGACAGGCCGTAAAGGTCGTAGGCCTTAAGCCCGAGCCCCTCCTCTATCTGGCGGCGCATTTCCTCCGTCCACGGCTCGGCGCCGAACAGTCCCGCTTTCAGCTTGAAATCGGATTTTTTGAAGCCCTTTTCCGCCATAAGCTCGATAAGGCTTATCGCATAAGACGGAGTCATACAGATAATAGTAGAACCGAAATCGCGGAACATTTCAAGCTGTCTTACGCTGTTTCCCGCAGACGCGGGGATAGCGGTAGCGCCCAGCTTTTCCGCCCCGTAGTGCATTCCGAGTCCGCCGGTAAATAATCCGTAGCCGTAGGATACATGTACAAAATCGTCCTTGTTTCCGCCGACGTTCACCAGTGCGCGGGCGGCGCATTCCGCCCATATATCTATGTCCTTTGCACTGTAGCCGACAACGGTCTGTTTGCCGGTAGTGCCGGAAGAGGCGTGTACTCTCACTACCTCGCTGCTCGGTATTGCAAACATTCCGTAGGGATAATTGTCGCGCAGATCCTGCTTTACGGTAAACGGCAGCTTAGGCAGGTCGGCGACCGACTTTATATCCTCCGGCCTTACTCCCGCGGCGTCCATCTTAGCACGATAAGGAGCGACATTTTCGTACACCCTGCGCACAGTATTGGCAAGCCGGTAGGACTGCAAAGCCTCCAGCTCGCTGCGCGGCGCACATTCGATATCCTTGTTCCAGTAATTCACAGGGTACACCCTCTTTCTTATTTTTATGCCGAAAATGCTACTTTTTTCAAGTTTAGCATATTTTGAACAAAAAGTCAACCAACAATCGAAAATATTTGTGAGCAACGTAAAAATTATATTTAGCTAATTTACTTAATAAATCCGCAAAAATTAAGTAAATTATTTTCAAAAACCCTATTGCATTTTCCAAAACGTTATGATATACTGTTAGATAAGAGAGGAAAGGCGGGATACGTCTTTTTTCTGAAACGGAAATATTTTATTAAGGAGAGCAAAAAATGAGTGTAAAAATCATTAACGGTACTTCCCTGCCCAACATTCCTTGGCAGGATCGTCCCGAGGGCTGCAAGGACGTAATATGGAGAGCGGACTTCAACCCCATTATTCCCCGTGACATGCTGCCTACCAGCAACTCTATCTTCAACAGCGCGGTAGTTCCTTTCAACGGCAAATTTGCGGGCGTGTTCCGTGTTGACGACAAGGAAAGAAACATGGCTATCCATGCCGGATTTTCCGACGACGGCATTCACTGGAACATAAACGAGGAAAAGGTGGAGTGGATAAACGACGATCCCGAGACCGCAGAGGCTAATCCCTGGCAGTACGGCTACGACCCCCGCTGCGTCTGGATCGAGGACAGATACTGGATCACCTGGTGCAACGCTTACGGCTGGAAGCCTACTATAGGCGTGGGCTGGACAAAGGATTTCAAGGAATTCCATCAGTGCGAGAACGCGTTCCTGCCCTTTAACAGAAACGGCGTTATGTTCCCCCGCAAGATAAACGGCAAGTACGTTATGTTCAGCCGTCCGTCCGACTCCGGTCATACTCCGTTCGGCGATATGTATCTTTCACAGTCGCCCGATATGAAGTACTGGGGCGAGCACAGACACGTTATGGCTCCGCTCAAGGGCTGGGAGGCTAAGAAGATCGGCGCAGGTCCTATCCCGATAGAGACCGACGAGGGCTGGCTGATATTCTATCACGGCGTACTGGAAAGCTGCAACGGCTTCGTATACAGCTTCGGCGCAGCTATCCTCGACATCGACAAGCCGTGGAAGGTAAAATATCGCTGCAGCGAGTATCTTATCAACCCCAGAGAGCTGTATGAGTGTGTAGGCGACGTTCAGAACGTTACCTTCCCCTGCGCGGCGCTTTGCGACGCTGATACCGGAAGAATAGCTATCTACTACGGCTGCGCCGACACCTGCGTAAGCATGGCGTTCTGCAATGCCGACGAGGTAGTTGAGTACGTTAAAAAGCACAGCAGCGTGTGATCGATACATAAACATTAAAGCCTTCGGGGAAAATCCTCGAAGGCTTTTTCTTACAAAAAATCCGTTCGGCATAAAGCCGAACGGATCTGTTTTTTGTTTTGAGGGAAAATTAATACATTCCACCCATGCCGCCCATGCCGCCTGCGGGCATAGCGGGTGCGGGATTTTCTTCTTTCTTATCCGCAACCAGGCTTTCGGTGGTGAGCACCATAGAAGCTACCGACGCGGCGTTTTGAAGTGCGGAACGCGTTACCTTTGCGGGGTCAACGATACCGGCGGAGATCATATCCACATATTCTTCCTTGTAAGCGTCAAAGCCGTAGCCGACCTTGTTCTCACGGCGGATATTATCTATGATAACGGAGCCCTCAAGTCCTGCGTTTGCAGCGATCTGACGTACCGGCTCTTCCAGTGCGCGAAGCACGATCCTGATACCGGTCTTTTCGTCGCCGTCGGTATCGTCAAGCAGCTTTTCTACCGCGGGCATAGCGTTGATGAGCGCCACGCCGCCGCCTGCTACGATACCCTCTTCCGCACCTGCCTTAGCAGCTGCAAGAGCGTCCTCGATACGCATTTTCTTTTCTTTCATCTCTATCTCGGTAGCAGCGCCGACCTTGATAACGGCTACGCCGCCCGCCAGCTTTGCAAGTCTTTCCTGGAGCTTTTCCTTGTCAAATTCGCTGGTGGTGTTGTCTATAGCGGTCCTTATCTGAGCGATACGAGCCTGAATGTCGTCCTTAGTGCCTGCGCCGTCAACGATGGTGGTGTTCTCCTTGGTAACGGTGACGTTCTTTGCACGGCCGAGCTGCTCCATAGTGGTGTCCTTAAGCTCAAGACCCAGCTCGGAGGTTATCACCTGTCCGCCGGTCAGGATCGCGATATCCTGGAGCATCTCCTTGCGTCTGTCGCCGAATCCGGGCGCCTTAACGCCGACGCATACGAATGTTCCTCTCAGCTTGTTGAGGATAAGGGTGGTGAGCGCCTCGCCCTCGATGTCCTCGGCGATTATAAGCAGCTTCTTGCCTGCCTGCACTACCTGTTCAAGCAGCGGGAGAACGTCCTGTATATTGCTTATCTTCTTATCGGTGATAAGAATGTACGCGTCGTCGAGATTTGCGGTCATCTTATCGGTATCGGTAGCAAAGTAAGGAGAGATATATCCTCTGTCGAACTGCATGCCCTCTACAACCTCGCTGTAGGTCTCGGCGGTCTTGCCCTCTTCAAGAGTAACAACGCCGTCGGTGGTGACCTTTTCCATAGCCTCGGCAATAAGCTTGCCCACGCTCTCGTCACCGGAGGATACGGTAGCGACTCTGCATATGCCCTCGCTGCCCTCGATAGCCTTGGAGTTCTTCTTTATCTCCTCTACCGCAGTGTCTACCGCCTTGGCGATACCGCGCTTTACTATCATCGGGTTAGCGCCTGCCGCGATATTCTTCATACCCTCTCTTACTATAGCCTGTGCAAGCAGCGTTGCGGTGGTGGTACCGTCGCCCGCGGCGTCGTTTGTCTTGGTGGAAACTTCCTTTACCAGCTGAGCGCCCATGTTCTCGAACGGGTCGTCAAGCTCTATCTCCTTTGCGATGGTAACGCCGTCGTTGGTGATGAGCGGAGCGCCGAACTTCTTATCCAGCACTACGTTTCTTCCCTTGGGGCCGAGCGTTATCTTGACGGTGTCGGCGAGCTGGTCGATACCGGACTGTAACGCCTTTCTTGCTTCTTCTCCGTAAATTATCTGTTTAGCCATGTTGCTGTCCTCTCTTTCCTTATTCTACTATCGCGAGTACGTCGTCCTCACGGATAATGGTGTATTCCTCTCCGTCGACCTTTACCTCTGTGCCGGAATACTTGCTGATAAGCACCTGATCGCCGGTCTTGAGCGTCATGGGTACTAACTTGCCGTCCTCGGTCTTGCCGGGTCCTACTGCGACCACCTTAGCTACCTGCGGCTTTTCCTGTGCGGCGGTGGTAAGTATTATACCGCCCTTTGTCGTTTCCTCTGCCTTGAGCATCTGAACGACCACTCTGTCTGCTAACGGTCTGATAGTCATTATTGTTCCTCCTTTTATTCCGGGTGCAAGCACCTTTTTACCATTGATCCTTGTGATTTAGCACTCTTGGCCTTTGAGTGCTAAACCGCTATTCATTATTGTATCACTTTTAATTGAAAAATCAAGACCTTATTTTACTTTTTTGCTAAATTTGTTATATTTTCATAAAACTTATTGTTAAATTAAAGGTGATTTTGTATAATTTAACTTTGATTCTCATTAAAATCCGGAATTTTCGCTGTAAAGCGGATTTTTCCTAAAAAATTATAAAAAATAAAAAAATTATGTTGAAAAAAATCTCCCGCCGTTATATAATTATAATATGGGGGATTTTGCGAAAAATGCGAACGACACAAGCAAAACAAGGAGTATTAAATGGCCGGGACCTTTTTGATAAAATGCGACGATAACGCCGTCAGAGAATTTCTTACGCTTTGCGTAAAGGCGGCGGGATTCAAAGCGGAGTATGATATAAAAACATCGGAGCAGCCCTGCGCGGCGATATTATCAGCCGAATACGCACAGCTTTCCGATAAGATAAAAACCGAATATACGGACTGTCGGGTGATATTTCTCGGCGGGGATCTTACCGATGGCGAGAGCTTGCAGCTTCCGTTGCTGCCGGAGCAGCTGGCGCATATTCTCGACGAATGCGGCAATACCACGCCGGAGGACTCGGTACTTAACGAAAACACCTGTGTACTTAACGTAAAAGGCAAGGATATAGCGCTTACCTTGAACGAGCAGGTGCTACTAAAATATTTTGCGCGCAATCCCAACCGCGCTTTCAGCAACGAAGAGCTTGCGCTGGAGGTATTCGGCGCGGATGTTGCTGACGTGCATACGCTCACCGGAGAAACTGCCGCGTCGCTTTCCAAAAAGCTGGAGGGCGCGTCCGACGTATGGGCGCTGAAACATCTGTGGGGCGTTGGATATAAATTTGAAATAATGATATGACCTTTTGAAAGGGGAATTAATATGGATAACAAGGAGCTTTCGGAGCTTATAAGGCGCTCAAACGGCGGCGACAGCGACGCATACATAAAGCTGTATGCCGCGGTATACCGTCCGCTTTACAAGATAGCGAGATTTGCGCTGAAAAGCGAGGACTCCGCCGTTACTGCCATGCAGCAGACGGTAAAGGACAGCTTTGCCGCGATAACCGGCGCGGATATTTCCGGCATAGGAGCGTTTATAGAATGGATAGTGAAGATACTCTGCACCAAAATAAAGCTGCAATACAAGACCGCGCGCGACGATGACGAGGATATCCAAGACGAACAGGGCTACAGCGTGCGCAAAGGGCTGGACAGTCTGCCGAACATCGACAGGCTGGTACTGGCGGTAAGCATCATCTGCGGCTGTGACGCGGAAAAGACGGCAAGACTGTGCGGATATACTCAAAACACCGTCGAGGTATGTCTTACCAACGCAGAGGTAGTGCTTAAAACAGGACTGCTCTCACAGGTCTGACAAGCAAAAGGATAAGGATTATAAGCCCGGAGGCAAAAATATATAATGGAACTTGATAAGATACTAAAGGATTATATAGCGTCGATAGAAATACCGCAAAAGGTCATGCCGGACGCGGTCAAGGATATGATCCTTCAGAACTCCGAAATGACGGCGGGTATGTTTTTGAAGAACTTAAAACAGCTCAAAATATCCGGATCGGAATTTCTGGAGCTGCTGGGAAATTCAAAGATAGGCAATGCGGAATACCGCCGTATAGAGGAAAATCCGCACCTTAAATATGACGAGCTGCTGAGCATACTGGATAATTCCGCGCTGTCCGGCGAGGATTACCGCGTACTGCTCGCCGCCGCCGCGCACCGGCATAATCTTATGGAGGAACGCCGCCGCCGTGAGGAAGAGGCGGTAGCGCGTCTGGAGCGCGACCGTATGCTTGAACAAAACTCGTCTGACAAAACCGACGCTCCCGCCGAAGAAGTTGCTGTTCCTGTTGAGCAAGCTGCTCCGGTTGCGGAAGAAGTTGTTCCCGTTGAGGAAGATGTTCCCGCTGTTGAAGAAGTCGCTGCTCCTATCGAGGAAGATGTTCCCGCTGTTGAAGAAGTTGCCGCTCCGGTTGAAGAAGTCGCTCCGGTTGTGGAAGAAGTTGTCCCCGTTGCGGAAGAAACTGCTCCTGTTGCGGAAGAAACTACTCCTGTTGCGGAAGAAGTTGCTCCTGTTGCGGAAGAAGTTGCTCCTGTTGCGGAAGAAACCGCTCCCGCCGAAGAAACCGCTCCTGTTGAAGAAGCTCCCGCACCTGAAGAACAGCCGGAGGATCAGAATGAGCAAGACGAGCAAGAGTATGACGAGGACGAGCCGGAATACGAATATGAGGACGAGGACGACTGGGAATACGAGGAATATGACAGCGAATATGAGGACGAATACGACGATTATTCCGCGCGCTCTGTAGGAAACGCACTGGAGGGACTGGTCGACGAAAACGGCGAGCCTATCCCCTCCCGCAGGTCAAAGCCCGCGCTTATCGCGGCGTTTATTCTGGCGGTAGTGGTGATACTGAGCGGCGTCGCTTACAAAGTGCTGAAATACTATAATATAATACCGACCTACACTTATACCGTGCCGGAGAAGTTTTCCCAGAATATAACCACTTATACCGAGCTTGCAGACAGTGTGGAATCGGCGAACAAAGCGGTGGACTGCCGTCTGCCGGAGGGCTTTTCATCAAAGGAAATAAAGCCGGAGGAGAACCATACTGCCATAGGACAGCAGTATGTTATTTATGTATCCGAGGACGAAAACGGCAAGAAAATAATAAAAGGATGCGCTGTCGGAAAGGACGGCAAGACCGGAAAAACTTTCACTACGGATCTGTTTGAAGAAGAGCCGGAGCTGCTGAACGTATATGCGGCAAGCGCGGAGGATACAAACTGCTTTATAATAACCGCCCAGTCAAAAGATAAAACTTATGTAAAAATATATGAGGAAAGCGCGCTAAGCAAGCTGGAAGAGCCTATAGCCGACCATGCGCAGTCCGGCGGCTATGCGGGATGTTATATAGGGGACGACGCGTTTTATGTGGTAAGCTATGTCAGCATGGACGCTAAGGACTCCGACAGCGCAAAGCCGGAGACCTTTGTGCCGAGCATAACCACTTCCGACAGAGCGAGAGCGGTGGCGTTCAACGATATAATACTTCCGTATGCGGCGGCGCGTTTTAACTATTACACAGTCTCACGGCTGCCCTTTCACGACGTGGGCGACAGCTTTGTAAAATCCGTCCAGGTGGGCGACAGCAGCGGTATCGCCATAAGCGACGGCGCGTTTTACTGCGCGGATTATATCGCCGTCGAGGGAGAACCTCATTCACGTATAACCAAAATAGCGCTGGACGGCGGACTTGCTCCGACGTTTGCGGATATTTCGGGTACGGTAGACCCTCACACGTTTGCCGCGGGGACGGATAAGATAGCGGCTATCGGTCAGGACGATGAAAAATTGCCGGTGATGTATGTACTAAGCGCCGACCTTGCAGAGCAATCGGCGATGAAGGACGTTGCTAAGGGTAAGAACATTTCCGAGGCGTTTTGCACCGGCAACACTATAAGCCTTATCACCGACGGCGACGAGCCTATGAGATACGATATAGACCTTGTTAATATGAAAAGCGCGGACACGCCGACGCAGAGCATTCAGGTCTCGGATAACGTGTACGCTTACGCGAGCGTGGAGGATAAAGTAACGCTCACATTATGCGATAAGGACGGCAAGCAGCTTGCGGCTGTGGATATCACCGCGGACGGCGCGGAGGACTGGCGTTCTCCCGCGGCGAACGATCCCTCTTTGATGACGGTGTCGTCAGACGGCTCGCTTATAGGGATACCGGTAATATATTTTGACGGTGTGACGGACGTATATAAATATATGCTGTTCAGCTTTGCCGAGGGAAAATTAAAGCAAAACGGCTCTATAATCCTTATGGAGGGCAGCTACAGCGACATCAGCGCCGGAATATCCGGTAAATATCTTATAACTGCGTGGGACGGGCGGATAATCACCGCAGATACCGCCAAAGTAAAGATAATTTCCGATACCAAGCTGTAAGACGGGAGGACATATGCACGAAAAGCTGCTTACCGCCGCGATAAAATACAACAGCGGCGACCCGAAAAGAATACAGCACCTTATCAAGGTGTATCAGTTCGCTTTGCTTATCGCCGACGGAGAAAAACTTTGTGACAAGGAAAAGAAAACGCTTGCCGCCGCGGCGATACTCCACGATATAGGAATACGCGAGGGCGAGCGTTTATACGGCAGATGTGACGGCGAGATACAGGAGCATTTAGGTCCGGATATCGCGCTTAAAATAATGTCGGACGTCGGCGGGTACGAGGACGTTGCCGAACGCGCAGCGCAGCTTATCGGGCGGCATCACACCTATACCGATATCGACGGTGCGGACTGCCAAATACTTATCGAGGCGGATTTTTTAGTAAATCTCTACGAGGACGGCTGCTCAAAGCAGGCTGTGATATCCGCGCAGGATAAGATATTTCGCACAAAGACCGGCTTAGAATTGCTGAACGTTATGTTTTTTAAGGAAGTGTAGTTTTTATGGACGTTGAAAACGGCGTTTTTATGATGCGCGGGGTGGATTATAACGATCCTAATCGCATACGTTCCGCCGCGGAGCTGGAGGAATATATAAACAAAGTCGGCTTTCTGCCGCTGTTTGCAAACAATATACCCGGCTTTTCCTCGGAGGAGCTCACCGCGCCGCAGGACTGGTGGTGCGATATTCCCGACCGCGACCCGTGGAACTGGCGGGAGCAGATAGCGCGCGGCGAAAGAATAGCCTACGGTAAGTTCTTTGCGGGAAAGGCGGGGTATATCTCGCTTGAATGGCTGCCTTACTTTGTCAACTGGCGCAGGGACGGCTATGATTTCGACAGCCTGTATGAGGACGGAAAGGCGCAGCACCGCAGCAAAAAAATAATGGATCTGTTCTTGAACGAAAAGCGGCTGTTTTCCTACGAGATAAAAAAGCTGGCGGGATTCGGCAAAAACGGGGAGAAAAATTTCCCCGGCGTGCTGACAAAATTACAGGAGCAGATATATCTCACCGCCTGTGATTTTCGCCGCAGGAACAACGCCAAGGGCGAGCCTTACGGAATGACGGTGGCGCAGTACGCCATGCCGGAAACGCTGTGGGGCTATGATAAAGTCACCTCGGCTTACAGTGAAGAGCCAGAGGATTCCAAACAAAGGATATATGACCATGTGAAAAAGCTTTACGGTAATATCGATGATAAAACGATAGAAAGTATATTAGGAGTATAAAAACGCCTCGGTTCAAATCGAACCGAGGCGTGCTCTATTATTTTTATATTTTTACTTGATAACTCTTACCGAGATAACGGAATCCAAAGCGTTTATCTTATCCTCAACTCCGTCAGCGTTACCGGTAACGTCCAGAACCGTGTAGCTGTACTCCTTTTTAGAAGCGTTAGCCATGTTCTCGATATTAAGTCCGGTATCGGTCGCGCAGCCGGTTATCTTAGTCAGCGCGCCCTCTACGTTCTTATGTATAACGCAGACTTTTGCGTCACCGGTCTTGGGAAGAGTAACATTCGGCAGGTTTACGCTGTTTACGATGTTGCCTTTTTCGATATAATCGATTATCTCATGTACTGCCATTACAGCGCAGTTGTCCTCGCTCTCGGGGGTGGACGCGCCTAAATGCGGTATTGCGATAACGCCGGGTACTCCGATAACGTCGTCGCTGGGGAAGTCGGTGACGTAAGCCGCTACCTTACCGGTGCCGAGCGCGTCTATCACTGCCTTTTCATCGGCAAGTCCGCCCCTTGCGAAGTTCATTATCCTTACGCCGTCCTTCATGGTGGCGATAGTCTGCGCGTTTATCAGATTTTTGGTATCCGGCAGCAGCGGAACATGCAATGTGATATAATCGCAGTTCTCGAAAATTTCCTTATTGGAAGCTACATACTTAATGCTTGTGGAAAGATGCAGCGCGCCCTGAAGCGACAGGAACGGGTCTGCGCCCCATACCTCCATGCCGAGGTCGTTAGCGGCGTTCGCCACCAGCGCACCTATCGCGCCAAGACCGATAACGCCGAGCTTTTTGCCCTTGATCTCCGGGCCTGCAAACTGGCTCTTGCCTTTTTCTACCAGCTTGCCTACCTCGTCGCCCTTGCCCTTGAGCGTCTTAGCCCAGTCGATAGCGTCGGTGACCTTACGGCTGCTCATGAGTATACCCATGATAACAAGCTCTTTAACGGCGTTTGCGTTTGCGCCTGGGGTGTTGAATACCGCAATTCCCTTTTCGGTGCAAGCGTCCACCGGAATGTTGTTCACGCCTGCGCCTGCACGCGCGATGGCAAGCAGCTTGTCGCCGAATTCCATCTCATGCAGCGACGCGGAACGAACCAGTATCGCGTCGGGGTTCTCCTCGTTGTCGCCGAATACATACTTGCTCTTGTCCAGCAGGTCGGTCCCGCATGCGGCGATCTTGTTCATTGTTTTAATGCTGTACATAACGATTGCCCTTTCCCTTGTTCTTTATGAGTTCTCTTCCTCAAATTTCTTCATAAATTCTACCAGCTTTTCAACGCCCTCGATAGGCATAGCGTTATAAATAGACGCTCTCATACCGCCGACCGTTCTGTGACCCTTAAGGTTCTCAAAGCCGGCAGCCTTTGCCTCTTTTACAAACTTAGCGTCAAGCTCCTCATTTCCGGTAACGAAAGGCACGTTCATCAGCGAACGATCTTTTTCCACTACGGTACCCTTGAACAGCTTAGACTGATCGAGGAAATCGTAAAGTATCTTTGCTTTCTTCTCGTTGAGCTCTTTCATCGCCTCAAGACCGCCCATCTTCTTGAGCCACTTGAACACCTTGCCGCAGATGTAAATGCCGTATGCCGGCGGGGTGTTGTACAGCGACTTGTTGTCGGCGTGAGTTTTGTATTTCAGCATGGTGGGAGTGCCGGGCAGAGTGTCCTCGGTGATAAGGTCCTCGCGGATTATCACGATAACGACGCCCGCCGGGCCGATGTTCTTCTGTACGCCGCCGTAGATGATGCCGTACTTGGTAACGTCTACCGGTTCGGATAAAAAGCAGGAAGAAACGTCCGCTACAAGTGTCTTGCCCTTGGTGTTCGGGAGCTGCTTGAACTTAGTACCGTAAATGGTATTGTTCTCGCAGATATATACATAGTCCGCATCCTCGGGAATGTCAAGATCCGAGCAATCGGGTATGTAGGAGAAAGTCTTATCCGCGGAGGACGCTACCGCTACAGCCTCGCCGTAGTTCTGCGCCTCCTGATATGCTTTCTTAGCCCACTGACCGGTGATGATGTAAGCCGCTTTCTTGTTCTTCATAAGGTTCATCGGTATCATAGCAAACTGCTGCGACGCACCGCCCTGTAAGAACAGTACCTTATAATTATCGGGTATGTTCATAAGATCTCTGAGATCCTGCTCCGCGGTGGTGATGATCTCCTCAAAAGCCTTTGAACGGTGGGACATCTCCATTACCGACATACCCGTACCGTTGTAATCCAGCATCTCCGCTGCCGCTTCCTTTAATACCTCTTCGGGAAGGACTGCGGGGCCTGCGCTGAAGTTGTAAACTCTCATTTGTTTAGCCTCCGTATTTCTTTTTCGGACCGCCGAATTCGCAGCGCGCAATTTTACGGCGGTCAGTCCTACAAATTATTATACTATTATTTTTCAGCTTTGTCAATCTTTTTATTTTGCCTGCAAGAAACAATTTCTATTGAAAGAATCAAGGTATTGTGGTATACTTAAAGCATAAGGGGGAATTTTTATGAAAAAATCAAAACTGACGGCGGCGCTGCTGGCTTTGGCGCTTTTGTCCGGCTGCTCGCAGCAGCCCGCAATAAGCGGTGGATCATCTCAGCAATCCGCCGCCGAAAGCGTAACGCAATCCGTTGAGGACAGCGCAGCTCAATCTGACGAGAGCAGTGAAACCGAGTCCACCGAGGAAAGCGAAACGCAGTCCACCGAGGAAAGCGAAACGGAGGGAACGTATATGGAAAAATGTGAGGAAATGCTTGTCGAGCTTGCTCCGAAAGAGATACTTACCGAGCGCGACGGCATAGAGTACCCGAAATTCGAGAAGTACACATATTATTCCTCGACCGCACAGCGGGACACGCCGGTAAACATCTTGCTGCCGACGGATTACTCCGAGGACAAGGAATATCCGGTCGTGTATATCCTGCACGGCTACTATGACAATCAGGACTGGATGACAAGGGACATCGTCCATATCAGCACCATGCTTACAAATCTTATCGCCGACGGCGAGGCAAAGGAAATGATAGTTGTCTGTCCGTATATCTTTTGCAGCAAGGAGCTTCCGTCCTGCACCGGAATGGACGACAAAAACACGCTTGCTTACGATAATTTCATAAACGACATGATGACCGACTTAATGCCGTTTATCAATAAAACGTTCTCAGTCTCCGAAAAAAGAGAGGACACGGCGATAACCGGCTTTTCTATGGGCGGAAGAGAATCGCTGTTCATCGGTATTTCTCACCCCGAAATATTCGGCTATATCGGCGCTGTCTGTGCGGCTCCGGGACTGGTGAACGGCACCGGATACCCGTGGCAGCTTGAAAGAGAGCAGCTTACATTCGGCGATACCAAGCCTAAACTGCTGCTGCTCAGCGCCTCCAGCAGCGACGGCACGGTAGGAAATAATCCCGCTCAATACCGGGCTATGTTTATAAGAAACGGCGAAGAGCTTGTATGGCATTTGATGTCCAATACCGGACATGATCCGAGCAGCGTTACACCGCACCTTTACAACTATTTCAGGATGATATTTAACTGAAATGGAAAAGCTGTTTGAAATTTATGTGAACATTACCGACAGCCTAGCTGTAAAAGGCAAAAGCTGTGAGGTAAACATGGTAAGCTTTAACGGTAAGGCTTGCGGGAAATATTTTAACGGGCAGGTACTGGGCAGCGGGACGGACACCCAGTTTGCTTATAAGAACGGACGTGTTCTTTTATCAGCACGGTATCTTCTGCAAGGCACAGACATAAGCGGGCAAAGCTGCCGCATTTTCATTGAGAACAACGGAAGTTTTGAGGACGGCTTTACCCCTCGGCTTATCACCGACAGTAAAGCGCTGTCAGAATTTGAAGATACCCCGCTGTATGCAAAGATAGGCATGCGGGAGCCGAACTCGAGCCGCCTCACGACGATTCTTTTGGGCTATTTTTGCCCCTTGCTCCTTGACAGGCGCCAGCCTGCCTGCGTCGCA
>CANQKE010000037.1 GCA_947624435.1 uncultured Ruminiclostridium sp. | reverse complement strand
ATTAGCTCAGTTGGTTAGAGCAACCGGCTCATAACCGGTCGGTCCGGGGTTCGAGTCCCTGATGGTGCACCATTTTTATCTCCCTGATACAGGGGTGTGGTTCAATGGTAGAATAGGGGTCTCCAAAACCTTTGACGTGGGTTCAATTCCTACCACCCCTGCCAGACTGCCGCAAGCGGGATTAAGCTTGCGGCGGTTTTTTTCTTTTTAATATACCTATGCATACGAAATACAAGGGATAATCCTTATCCGAATTTATCCACCTCCGCTGGCCTCTCCGACAGGACACCGCGTCGTCACTTGCTCTTTTTCTTTTTCAATATACCGTTGCGTACGAAATACAAGGGATGATCCTTATCTGAATTTATTCACCTCCGCTGGCCTCTCCGACAGGACACCCAGGATAGGGGAAAGGCGACCTACGGTTCCTTTCCCATTTATAAGGGTTCCCAAAAAGTCTTTGACTTTTTGGGAAAAAGGAGGAGCAACGAAGAGGAACGGATATTCGACCTTTACGGTCGAATGGAGTGGAGCGGAGTTTGTGACGACGTGGTTTCCTTTCGGTCTTTTCTTCCCGCCCCCGCCCTATCTTTCCCCTTTACGCTTCCTATGGAGGGCGCTTGATAACTCCGCAATACAGTACGGTCGGCGGCGTTGCTGCTTTGCATTTGGCTGCTTGGCGTAAGCATTATAAAGTTCTTTTATTGAGTTGTTATTATTTTGACTGTGCGTTTTTGCCCACCCACCCACCCCATTTGTTTGGGGCTCCGCCCCAAACCCTGATTTTATTTTTGGTTTACTGATATATTCGCGTTTGCGGACAGTTTACAAGCCTCGCTTGGAGTGGGTCACTCCCTCAGACCCCCTAACAATATCGAATAGTTTACACAAAAACACGCCCATACGCAAAGGTATAGGCGTGCTTTTCAGTTAGTATCTTGCTGTGTTATGCCGTTTTGTCAATCCTCAAAATCAAATTCGTCTTTGTATTTTTCTTTGAACAGGCCGAACACCTCGTTAAGCAGATTTTCGTCGTCTATTCCTGCAAAGGTATCGCCGTCCTCATCGTCGGAAGGCTCGATCTTCAGTATCACGACGCCCTCCATATCCTCCTCTTCCTCTACCGGAAGAAGCAGGATATACTGCTCTCCCTGATATTCGATAATGTCAAGATATTCAAAATCGACGTCGTTGCCGTCCTCGTCGGTGAGGGTTATTATCTCCGGTTCTTCCTCCGGAAGCTCGTCAAAGTTTTCCTTTTCTGACATGTTGATGCTCCTTTCACTGCTGTTAAATAAATTTTAACATATTCCCGCCCGTATGTCAATGATATTTACAGAGTTTGATCATACGGCGTTTTTATAATAGAATTTTACTCAAAAAATATGCGCCGCCGGTAAAAAAGCGTAATGCAGAGGCAGGATTTTTAGTATTTCGTTTATCATAAATAAACCTCAAATAGTTGTCAGAGAACACCAAAAGCGGAAATAATATATAAAATATACATATCAACAGCTGCTGAAAACAAAGCTTTTTTATGAAAAAAAGCGAATTATCAACTTAATCTATTGTTTTTTTTACGAAGATGTGATATTATTATTGCATGAAGACTTTCAGGTCTTGCCGGAAAGAAACGCTTTCCGAGTTGTAATTGAGAAAGGAAATATTACGATGGCTGCTAATAAGACAACCAAGACAGAAGAGGTAAAGGCTCCGGTTGCTGATACCGCTGAAAAGAAATCCGAAGTAAAGCCCGCTGAAAAGCCGGCTGCTAAGCCCGTTGCTAAGAAAGCGGCTAAGTCTGCTGCTAAGCCCGCTAAGAAGACGGCTAAGCCCGCTGCTAAGAAGCCTGCCGCTAAGAAGCCCGTTGAGAAAAAGGTTCCCACTATCAACGATATCGCTGAAAAGCTCCTGAAGAAGGTCGGCAAGAAGAACGTTTCCAAGATCAACGAGAGAATTGCTGTTGAGGTAAAGGTATACGGCGAATATGAGAGCTATCTCTACATCCTCATCGACGATGGCAAGGTAGACGTTAAGCCCTACGGCTATAACGACTATGACGTGCATGTAGACCTTCCTATAGACGACGCGCTTGATATTATCGCAGGAAGCTACGACTTTAAGGCTAAGGCGCTTACCGGCGACTTTTACGCTGTAGGTTCTCTCACTAAGATGCTCAAGGTAAAAGAGGCTCTCTTTTAATTTCCTGAGTTAAAAATCAATAATTTTGCACCGCACAAAGCACGTCCGTGACGGCTTTGTGCGGTGCTGTAAAAAAAGAAAAAGGCAGGTTTTTATCATGCAGAAGGTAAAAAAAGCGGTCATTCTCGCGGCAGGATTCGGCACACGCGTTCTTCCCGCAAGCAAGGCCATACCGAAAGAAATGCTCAACATAGTTGACAAGCCGGCGATACAGTATATCGTTGAAGAGGTCATAAGCTCCGGCATAACCGATATTCTTATCGTGGTATCAAGGGGCAAGCATGAGATAGAGGATCATTTCGACCGCAAGCCGGACTTAGAGGCTCAGCTTCAAAAGAGCAACAAGACCGAGTTTTACAAGGTCGTTACCGATATTGCCGAGATGGGCAAGGGCATACAGTTTGTCCGTCAGCAGGAGCAAAACGGCACAGGCGGCGCGGTAATGTACGCTAAGAGCTTTGTCGGCGACGACCCGTTTGTAGTGGTATACGGCGACGACGTTATTATCGGAGAGGATCCCTGCACCGCGCAGTGCTGCCGCGCTTTTGAAAAGTACGGCAAGGCGGTAGTATCCATGAAAGAAGTGCCGTTTGAGATGGTGCTCAAATACTGCACTCTCGACGTAAAGCCTGCCGAGGATAATCTTTATTATATCTCGGATATGATAGAAAAGCCCAAGCCGGAACAGGTGATATCCAACTTTTCCATACTCGGACGCTGTGTTTTGCCTGCTAAAGTGTTTGATATACTTGAAACACTGCCTACCGGAGCGGGCGGCGAATATCAGCTGACCGACGCGATGAAACAGCTTGCCACTACCGAGGGCATGATAGGCGTTGACTTTACGGGCACACGTTATGACATGGGCAATAAGCTCGGCATAATGAAAGCTTGCGTGGAAGTCGCACTTAACCACCCTGAAATAGGAAAAGATTTCAGAGAATATCTTAAAACGCTGGATATATAACTATAGCATAACAGATTGAGCACCCGCCGAAAGGCGGGTGTTGTTATTGTATAGTTTGAGCAGCAACCCACACAAAAAAGATGAGCTTATAAATTATCCACCAATATGAATAGATTAGTAACCCAAAACAAAAAAAGAGCGGGGTTTGTAAACTATCCGCTTCGCGAATAGTCGTCGAGAGCTTCGCTCTCGAGGGCGGAGTCAAAAAAGCACAAGTTTGTAAACTGTCAGCAAACCTGAATATATCAGTAATCAAAAATTAAAATCGGGGGCTTGTAAACTATCCGCTGGCGCGGATAGTTGTCGAGAGCTTCGCTCTCGAGGGCGGAGCCCCAAACAAATGGGGTGGGTGGGCATACTATCCGCTGGCGCGGATAGTTGTTTTGATTTCTCCGAAATCAAAGGGCAAAAACGCACGGCTGAAAGGGCAGCAAGATAATAAAAGAACTTTATAATGCCTACGCCAAGCAGCCAAATGCAGCGCAGTAACGCCGCCGACGTACTGTATTTTGAAGTTATCAAGTGCCCTTCATAGAAAGCGTAAAGGGGAAAGATAGGGTGGGGCGGGAAGAAAAGACCGAAAGGAAACCACGTCGTCACAAACTCCGCTCCACTCCATTCGACCGTAAAGGTCGAATATCCGTTCCTCTTCGTTGCTCCTCCTTTTTCCCAAAAAGTCAAAGACTTTTTGGGAACCCTTATAAATGGGAAAGGAACCGTAGGTCGCCTTTCCCCTATCCTGGGTGTCCTGTCGGAGAGGCCAGCGGAGGTTGATAAATTCGGATAAGGATTATCCCTTGTATTTCCCACGCACCGGTATATTAAAAAGAAAAAAGAGCAAATGACAGACGCGGTGTCCTGTCGGAGAAACCAGCGGAGGTGAATAAATTCGGATAGGGATTATCCCTTGTATTTCCCACGCACCGGTATATTAAAAAGAAAAAAGAGCAAATGACAGACGCGGTGTCCTGTCGGAGAGGCCAGCGGAGGTGAATAAATTCGGATAAGGATCATCCCTTGTATTTCCCACGCACCGGTATATTGAAAAAAATAAAAATCTTATTCAAAATCCGTAGCAATATATTTCGACGCTCCTTCGGCAGAATACACCCATCTGTCTATCCTCCCGGAGGTTATGTAATATTCCGGCAAAGAGGGCGTTATCTCCGAGCGGTAGGAGCTTACTATTATCAGCTTTATTTTCATCTTTTCGGGAATTATCGCCTTGATATAAACGCTTGCAAGGTCACCCGGCCGTGTGTTTGGTTTAAGCTCCGCAAGCCCGGCGAGATTCGGGGTAAGCTCAACGAATATCCCGTAATCCTCCACCGAGCGGACTATCCCCGGAACGGTCTGTCCCGCGCTGAATCGCGCGGCGTTTTGCTCCCATGTGCCGAGCAGCTCTTTATGGGTAAGACATATCTTTTCGCCGTCCCTGCCCTTTACCGCCGCATATATATCCTGCCCGACCTTAAAGCGGTCGGAGGGGTGAGTTATCCTCGACACCGAAATGGTATCTATCGGTATCATGGAGGGCAGCCCGCAGGCGATGTCCACAAAGCAGCCGAACTGCTCCAGATGCGTCACCCGCGCAGGTATGACCTCTCCGTTTTTAAGGCGGGAAACATACTCGTCCTTTGCGCGCTGCTGTGCCTCTTTTCGGGATAATATCGCGATATTTTCACTGCCGGATCGGTCTATGCCCTTTACTATAAAGCATACCGGCTTGCTTACTCTTGAGATAAGCGCTATGTCGCGGGTAGTGCCGTCGTCTATGCCGAGCGCGCCCTCGCTGCGTTCTATTACTCCCCTCATGCAGCCGAGATCCACTATCAGATTATGACCCGTGTCGCATACTATACACGGCGCTTCGTATATCAAACGGCTTTTCGCAGCCCGTTCCACCGCTCTTATATCGCGCAGAGCGCGTTTGTTTTCCGTGTCGTCCCCTCTTCTGCCCTCCGGCAAGAATTCCGTCATTTGTAAATACCATTCCTTTCCCGGAGTGTCCTCCGCGTCTGCCTGCGGTAATGCCGCTTACTAAACATGTTTATGATAAACGCGGGGATATTATGCGGTTTTGGTAACGGGAACAAAACATAACAAGCGGGATTTTTTATAAAAAGATATTGATTTATCTAAGTTTTTTTGGTACAATGAGAAAAAGAGTCTTATACTCCCGACGGGCGGGAGTTTTTCAAGGAAAGGTATACCAAATGTTTTCTTCATCAGCAGTAAAAAGAATAGTGCTTATCGCGTCGGTGCTTGCAGTAGGCGCTTTGGCAGCGTGGGGACTTTCCTACGCGATAGGAGAGGGCAGCGATAACGAGCTTTTACAGCCGGTGCAGCCGCCTGTTACCTCCGAGCCGTCGGCGGTCGTTCCTACAGGACCGATAAGCTTTTCCCATACCGATACTTTCTATGATGAAACTATCGAGGTTGCGCTTACCCCCGCAGAGGAGGACGCGAAGATATATTACACCACCGATGGCTCCGTCCCTACAAAGCTGTCCGAAAGATATCAAAAGCCGATAAAGATACGTTCCGGCAATAATGTCAACGCGTTTACCATAAAGGCGATAGCAGTAGGAGAAGAGGGCACGTCCGAAGTGATAACCAAGAGCTATGTTGTAGGAAACGACGTGTTTGAACGCTTCAGCGAGGATACTTATGTTTTTGTACTCTCCGCCGACCCGCACGATCTGTACGACTATAACGACGGTATCGCCGTAGAGGGAAAAATTCGCGATGACTGGCTGGAAAACGAGTACGACGGCCGTTCAGAGATAAAGCCTACCGATCCCGCAAACTGGAATCAGGACGGTATGGCGGGTGAACGCCCGATGTATATGGAGGTTTACGACAGCGCGGGCAACAAGCTGATAGAGCAGGCGGCGGGCGCGAGAGTAGCGGGCGCGTATTCCCGCAGTGTGGATCAAAAATCCTGGAAGCTCATAGCGCGGCGCATGTACAGCGAGGACAACGGCACTTTCCACTTTGAATTTTTTGATGACGCGACGGATCAGGACGGCGTTTTACTGACCGAATATGACAGGATAGTGCTGAGAAACGGCGCTAATGACCGCGAGTTTGCGGGCGTGCGGGAAGAATTGTCCGCCGAGCTTGCCGGACAGTCGGGCTTTCCGGATTATCAATGTACCGCGCCGGCGGCGGTATTCTTAAACGGTGAATATTATGGCTTTGCGTGGCTGCACCAGAATTTCTGCAAAGGGTATCTGGAAAGCAAATACGGCGGAAATAAAGAGAACTTTCAGATAATAGGCAAGGCGGAGGGCGCGCTGGACGAGGAAGAAAACGTCGGCACGGAGGATTATATCCGTCTGCTGGAGCTTGCCGAGGAAGGCTTTACAGATGATGCGAGATTTGAGGAATTTTGCAGTCAGGTGGATATAGATAATTATATGCACTATCTCGCTATGCAGCTTTTTGTCGATAACCGCGACTGGCCGGGCAATAACTATAAGGTCTGGAGATATGTACCCTCCGACGGGGAGGAGGTCGATTCTCCCTATCTTGACGGGAAATGGCGGTACCTGTTCTTTGACGCGGAATTTGCGTGGGGACTGTATTCGGACGGCTTTTCCAATGCGACGCTGACAAAGATATTAAAAGGCACTCACCCCTCCGGCGGTTCGGTGCTGGTCACCGCGCTTATGGAAAGGGAGGATATGCGGGAGAAGCTCGCTAACAACATCTGCGACCTTATAGGCGGCGCGTTCAGCACCCAGAATATACTTGCCGTGCTGGAAGAAAAGCTTGCGATAAGCGACGACGAGCAGTTTTACGCGCTGGATAACGGGATAACCTCGACATGGGCAAACCGCGACACCTTTGCAAACAGCAGACAGGAGATAAGGGCGTTCGCAAACAACAGGGCAAGGATAATACTTAACGATCTGCGCAGAGTGTTCGGCCTTGAGGAGGAAAAGACCTACAAGGTGACGGTAGTCGGCACTAAGGGCGTAAAGACAAAGCTTAATATACAGACCTCCTCCGCGGGAGAAACGCTTAGCGCGGAATATTTCAGATGTTATGACGTTCCTGTCAGCACCGAGAGTTATTCCGGGTGGGAATTTTCCCGCTATGAGATAAACGGCAAGGAATATACCGACAGCTCTATTGTGCTTACCTCCGATATGGCGGACGCAAACGGCGAGATAACCGTCAACGTGTTCGCCCAAAAGACCGTAGCCGACGTACCCGTGTACATCAGCGAGGTGTATACCGGCGGCAACGCCGACTGGATAGAGCTGTACAATCCTAACGATTTTACCGTGACGCTTAAAGATATGTATCTTACCGATAACGAAAATATACTCAATATGTGGGGAATACCCACCGTATCCGTTCCGGCGGGAGATACTATACGAATTGTCTGCAAGAATAACAAGGACAGCGATTCGCTGCTGAAATTACAGGCGAATTTCAGCCTTAAGACCGGCGAAATGCTGGTGCTGTCCGACGGTGCGGGCACGATCTACGGCAGGGTGGCTATCGCCGACTGCAACAAAGATGAAATACAAAAGCGGCAAGAGGACGGGACTTACCAAACAACCCCGTATTCACGATAACAGGTTTATAATATAAAAACGACAGGTGCTGAGCCTGTCGTTTTTTGTATTTGATGAAGTTAATTTTTTTCGTTTTCGTCAGTTTGATCGATATATTTATCGATGATGTACTTAGGTCTTGCTTTCACCTCGGTATATATCTTACCTATATACTCTCCGACGATGCCTATCGCCATTATCTGTATGCCGCTTAAGAACCACAACGAGCAGAACAATGAGCTCCAGCCCGCCTCCGAATGTCCGAGCAGTCCCTGAACTATCGCATAGATGATAAAGCCGAGGCTTACTAAAAATACCAGAAATCCCACTACCGTCACCATGCGTATCGGCTTTACCGAAAAGCTGGTAATGCCGTCGAACGCAAAGGAGAGCATTTTTTTCAGCGGATACTTGGATTCTCCGGCAAATCTTTCGCTGCGCTCGTAATATACCACGTCGCTTTTGAAGCCTATCTGCCGCACAATGCCGCGCAGGAAAATATTTACCTCTTTATATTCGGACAGCGCCTCCAACGCACGCTTTGAGATAAGGCGGTAATCGGCGTGATTGTTTATTATATCCACGCCGAGCAGCCGCATAAGGTTATAGAACATATTAGCGGTGCCGCGCTTGAACGCGGTATCCTTTTTTCTTGAGGAGCGCACGCCGTACACGATATCGCAGCCATCCTCATACTTATCAAGAAAGCTGTCCAGCGCGTTTATATCGTCCTGAAGGTCGGCGTCCATGGACACGGTGACGTCCGCGCGCTCTTTAGCGGTCATCAGTCCGGCGAGCAGGGCGTTCTGATGGCCCTTGTTGCGGCTTAGCTTAAGTCCGGCAAACAGACTGTCGGAGGAATGCAGCCCCTCTATTATCTCCCAGGTCTTGTCACGGCTGCCGTCGTCCACAAACAATACGCGGCTCTTGTCCGAAATACGCCCCGCCTCGATAAGCGCGGTCATCTTCACTTTCAGTCGGGAAGAGGTCTCCCCTAATACCGGTTCTTCATTATAGCAGGGTACGACGATATAAAGAATGTCTTTTGATTTTGTGTTTTCCATTGTTATTCCTTTCTTAAAATTTGCTATAGCGGCAGATACAGTTACCGCTATAGACAAGTATACCCCATTTACATCATTTTGTAAACATTTTTTTCTGAAATTAACGTGAAAATTTTCCTTAGCGGCTGTCGTCTGGCATGACCGCGGGTAATACCCCGACCTTATATTTCATATACTGTTTTTGCGCCCCAAATTCGGGAAGGCATGCGGGAACCGAACCCAAGTCGGTTTTTACGGGCATATTTCCGCCAATACTGCGTCGACCTCGCTCGACATACGCAAGTATGCCTTCGTTCGGTTTCCTTGTCTTGACAAAAATCTGCTCCGTAAAAACTGCTTTGCACCTCATGGCGAATGAATTTGAGGTGATTTTTGTTTCTTGAGGCGCAGGCAGGCTGGCGCCTGTCAAGCCGAAAGGGACGAAAAGCGCCCAAAGGCATCGTCGTGAGGCGGCTCGGGTTCGATTCCCGCATGCCTAAGAAAAATTGTTGTGAAAATTAATAAAATGACCTTGATTTTTATAAAAAGTTATGGTAAAATTTAATAAAGGCAACTAAACATCTCACTAAATTTGTACAGGAGGCTGCAACACACAATGGAGCTTGATAATTTCAACAGAAAAATGCTGCACATCATGATAGAATTTTCCGAGGGTTTTCCTCTGATAATAGATCCCGGCACGCCGCAGGAAAAGAGATATTCCGGTCTGGCGGAGCTTGTCCATCCGGACGATATACCGAGCGTCACGAAAATGTTTTCCGACTTCGGAGAATCGCACAGCGACTGTCTTGAAACGCACTGCCGCTTTCGCATCAGCGGAGAATATCACAGGTTTTTCCTAAGCTGCCGCGCGCTTACCGCCGAAAACGGCAGGCTTACCGGATTTGAGGGGGCTATGCTGGATATCGCGGCATATTCCGGCGACTTAGGCGAAAAGCCGTCTGTCACGATAAACGGAGGAGAGAGTCTGGAGGACATTTTCGGCAGGGAATATCTGCTGAGTCTGCAAAAGCCGTTTTCCGGCGGGAATGTGTTTTCCGGTATATATGCGCCGGACGGAAAGCTTATCTGCTCTGTGAAAGGCGCGGGCGGGAAGAAGCGTCTGTCGGATTTTCCCTGCGTGAAAAAGCAGAACATACGGGTAAATCATGTGGTCTGCGGCTCTTGGGTGCTCGGTGCAAAGACCGAGGAGCTACTTCGGGATAATCTTCAGTTCTGGGAAACGCTGGTGCAGACGCTTTCCCAAATGGCGAACGCGTTTGCCGCACTGCTCGGAGAGATGGAAAACTCCCGCAGCGCGAATAAGCTGCTTGGCCAGAACATGGAGGAGCAGATACTTCTCAACAACATATATGCGATAATCACCGAAAGCCCCACGGCGGCAAAATCTTTGGAGGGCGTGCTTGATCTTACGGGAGATTACTTCCGGCTGGACAGGATATGTATAGGCGGACTTGCCGAAAAGGGCGGACTGGACAGGATATGGTGCCGCGATCACGCCGCTGAGCGTCCTATGGCGGAAAAGGAAAAACGCACCCGCAGCTTTTTTAAGCAGACGTCGGCGGACCTGCACGATTACGCGGCGAGCTTTTCTTCAAAGGACGTAAACGAGCTGGCGGAGTACGGAGTGCGCGCCTACGCGATATTCTCGCTGTTCGACAGCGGCGACAGCGACAGCATAATCTCTTTTGAAATGCTGGAAAACGAGCATGTCTGGACTCAGCGCGAGCGTAAGCAGTTAAGGAACATATCGCAGATAATATCCTCCGTGCTGATGAGGATATCCGCGCAGGAAAAGCTGGATGAATCCCGTCGGGAGCTTAACCGGCTTGCGTTTTACGATTCGATATTCAATATACCTAACCGCGCAAAGCTGAGCGCCGACCTGTCAGCGCTTTTGGAAAAGGGAAAAAGCGGCGCGCTGACCGCGTTCAAGATAGTAAATACCAGAAATCTCTCGGCGGTGTACGGGCACACCTATTCCGATATGCTGCTGAGAAGCGTGGCGGAGTATCTTTCTTCACTTCCGATAAAGGATATAGGGGTGTATTATTTTTCCAACGCGATATTTATGATAAATCTTCCCGGCTGCGGCAGCGAGGGCGCAAAAAAGCTGGCGGAAACGCTGATATACCGCTTTTCCTCCCCGTGGGAATTTCGCGGCGGGCTGCATCAGCTTAAATGCAGCATGGGAATAGCGTTCTATCCGGTGAACGGCAAAAACGCCGACGATATCTGCAAAGCGGCGAGCGTTGCGATGTACCGCGCGAGAGAATTCAGAAAGAACAGCTACACCTTTTATTCCGGTACGCTGGAAAGCTCCCGCACCGCGGCGGGCAGTATGGAGCGCAGGATAGTTACCAGCGTCGCTAACGGCATGGAGGGCTTTTCGCTGAAATTCCAGCCTATCTTCGACGCAGAAACCGGAAATATCACCTGCTGCGAGAGCCTGCTGCGCTTTAACGACGCGCTTTACGGCAATATACCCAATTCCACCCTGTTCCCGCTGGCGGAGAGCTTAGGCTTGTCGCCGGTGATAGACGGGTGGGTGACCGAGCAGGCGTGCTGCTTTTGCAAAGAACTTCAGGACAGCGGCATTTCGGATATGAAGGTAGGGGTGAACCTTATTTCGGAGGAATTGCAGTCCTCGGCGGTGATATCCAAGACCGAATATGCGCTGAAAGTCAGCGGGCTTGAGCCGGAGCGGCTGGTGCTGGAGATACCCGTCAAGGCAAATCTTCCCTACAACGACAGCACCGGAGTATTGTCCGAGCTTAAACGTCTGGGCGTGCAGATAGGAATAGACAGCTACGGCAGCGAAAGCATATCGCTTAAAATGCTGAAGAACCCTTACGTCGATGTGATAAGCATACCGCAGCAGCTTTTATGCGGAGTAGGGGACGAATTTGACCGTATCCTCGCCGAGTCGGTGATATCCCTTGCGCATTGCAACGACCTTAAAATATGCGTAAAGGGGATAGAGAGCGAGGAGCAGCTTGCCGCCGCCGAGAAAAGCGGTGCGGACAGAGTGCAGGGCTATTACTGCTCCATGCCGCTTAGTGCCGAACAGATGAAACAGACGCTGCTTTGTAAAATAAGCTTGTAATTGTTAAAAAAGCCGAAGAATATTTACATTTTCCTCGGCTTTTTTGTGCTTTCTTTGAAAAAAACGCGCAAAGCGGATATTTATGATAAATATACTTGAAAAATCGCGGAAATCGGTTTATAATTATAATATATACGCTTTTACGGGAAGAATTTTACGCGGGTAAATTATGAAATACGTTTTATCAAAGATCAAGGGTTATTTTGTAAAGCTGGATAAGCTGCTGCTGATAATGTGCATAGGTATCTGCGCGTTCGGCGTGTTTATTCAGTACACATTGTATACTAATAATATCAGTTCGGCGGTCACCGATTCCCAGTACAAAACGCAGCTTGCCGCCTGTATTGTCGGGATCGTCGCCGCAATGGTGATAGCCGGAATAAATTATAAATTCATAGCCAAGCTGTGGTATATCTATGCGCCTGTCAGCCTGCTATTCACGCTGCTGCTGTTCACCTCGCTGGGAGTACAGAGAGAGGGCGCGGACGACATTGGCTGGCTGGATCTGGGAATGATACAGTTTCAGCCGTCGGAGATATTGAAGCTGGCGTTCATACTATCCTTTGCATGGCATTTGTCTAAGGTGGAGGACAGAATGAACGAGCCGCTGCACTTTATCCTGCTTTGCATACACGGAGCTATACCGACGCTTATTATACGCGAGACCGGCGACGACGGCTCGGCGATGGTATTCTTGTTCATCTTCTTCTGCATGATATTTGCGGCGGGGCTGTCATGGAAATATATGCTGCTGTTCGGCATCGCGATACCGCCTGCGGTATATGTGCTGTGGAATTATCTTATGCAGCCTCATCAGCGGCTGCGCTTTCAGATACTGTGGGACACTCAGCTACAGGAGCAGGAGGCGATAGGCGCGTATATGCAGCAGCGCCTGGGGAAGATCGCTTTAGGCTCCGGCGGACTTACCGGACAGGGACTGAGCGGCGGTAACTACACCTATGTGCCGGAGATACACAACGACTTTATTTTCTCATATATCGGCATGGCGATGGGACTGCTCGGCTGCCTTTTAGTGGTCGGACTTTTAGCGGCGCTGTCGATAAAGGTGTTGTCGGACGGTTCTACCGCAAAGGATACGTTAGGGCGGCTGATCTGCGTCGGCGTATTTGCGATGATAGTTTTCCACTCCGCGGTGAATATCGGCATGGTGCTGGGCGTTGCGCCGGTAATAGGAATACCGCTGCCGTTTTTCAGCGCGGGCGGAACTTCTACCTTGTGTTTATTCGTCGGGATAGGTATGGTATTGAGTGTCAATTTCCACAACATGCGAAAATATCACATGTTCTATTCCGAGACTGACTGAGTTTTCGGGCGAAGCCCGTTAATATACGAAACGAAAGGAAACAAAAACTATGGCAAAAACCAGCATTTCCGGTCTGACCGAGATCTATCCGAAAAACGAAATAGAGGCTCAGAAGGAGAGGTACGCCAAGGCCACCAAGGCTTTCTGCGAGTATTTCCACACCGACGAATCCGGCATAAGATACTTTTCTTCGCCGGGACGCACCGAGGTGGGCGGAAACCATACCGACCACAATCACGGCAAGGTGCTCGCGGCAAGCGTCAATCTTGACGTTATCGCGGTGGTAAAAGAAACCGGCGACGGCAAGATAACCATAAAATCCGAGGGCTTTCCGGAGGACGAGATAAACATAGACGACCTCGAGGCGAGGGAGAGCGAAAAAAATACCTCCGCGTCGCTTATCCGCGGAGTTGCGGCGGGCTTTGCCGCACAGGGACTTGCGATAGGAGGATTTCAGGCGTACACCACTTCGGGAGTGCTGAAAGGGTCGGGACTTTCTTCCTCCGCGGCGTTTGAAGTGCTGGTAGGTACGATACTGTCCGGACTGTTCAACCGCGGCGCGATAAATCCGGTCACTATCGCTCAGATAGCGCAGCTTGCGGAAAACGTGTATTTCGGCAAGCCCAGCGGCCTTATGGATCAGATGGCAAGCTCGGTAGGCGGCTTTACCGCGATAGATTTCAAGAATACCAAAGCGCCGCTTATTGAGAATATACCGCTGAAATTTGAAAAATACGGCCATGCGCTGTGTATAATAGATACCAACGCCGACCACGCCGATCTGACGGCGGAATACGCCGCTATACCGAACGAGATGAAGCAGATAGCGAATTACTTCTCGGTGGATTATCTAAGGGAGATCTGCCGCGCCGACGTTATTCTCAATATACATATCCTGCGTGAAAAGTTCGGCGACAGGGCGGTGCTCAGAGCATTGCATTTCTTTGACGAGAACGACAGGGTGGACAAGCTCACCCATTCGCTCAAAAGCGGGGATTTCAACGCGTTTTTGGATTCTATCAACGAGAGCGGAAACTCCAGCTACAAATATTTACAGAATATTTTTGCGGTATCGGATCATAAGAGCCAGGCGGTAGGCATCGCGCTGAATGTCGCGGAACACGCGCTTTGCAGAAAAGGCGCGTGCAGAGTACACGGCGGCGGATTTGCGGGCACCATACAGGCGTTCGTACCGCTCGACCTGCTGAGAGCCTTCAAGATGGATATGGAAAAGGTGTTCGGAGCGGGCAGCTGCCATATACTTACAATACGCTCGATAGGCGGCACCGAGGTCCTTCCCGAAAATTAATAGGTCATACGCTGTAGCGGGAGAATAAATGCAGATATTTTTTATCTACCACGGCGGAAATTTTTATTCCCTCCGGCAGATATTCTTCGCTGCTGACGCTGCCGTATTTTCTGAGCATAGCGGCGTCGGAGGCGTTTTCATACGGGATAAGCAATGTAAGGGACGAAACGCGGTCGGACAGCTTATCCGCTATAAGTTGTTTTAATCTGTCCAGTCCCTCGCCGTTAAGGGCGGATATCTTGACGGTGCTGTCGTCCTCCGGCAATTCGTACTGTACGCGGTCGCATTTGTTAAGGACGTTTATCATCGGTATCCCTCCGCAGCCAAGCTCGGCGAGAAGCTCTTCGGCGGTCTTTATCTTGTCCGGTACCTGTTCGTCCGACGCATCGCAGACGTGAAGTATTATATCCGCGCTTGCGGCCTCTTCAAGAGTCGATTTGAACGCCTCTATCAGGTGATGGGGCAGCCTGCGTATAAACCCTACCGTGTCGGTGAGGATAACGCTTCTTCCGTCCGGCAGTTCTATAGCGCGGGAGGTAAGGTCGAGCGTGGCGAACAGCTTATCCTCCGCTAATACCTCCGCGCCGGTCAGGGCGTTGAGCAGGGTGGATTTTCCGGCGTTTGTGTAGCCTACTATAGCGGCGGTGAGCATATCGTCCTTTTTACGGCGGTTTCTTGCGACGCTGCGGCGTTTTTCAAGCTCCTTAAGCTCGCTGTCCAGCTTTTCAAGCCTGCGGCGGATATGACGGCGGTCGGTCTCCAGCTTAGTTTCGCCCGGGCCGCGAGTGCCTATTCCACCGCCGAGTCTTGACAGCGACGTTCCCAGTCCGGTAAGGCGGGAAAGGCGGTATTTGAGCTGAGCGCTTTCCACCTGCAATTTACCCTCATTAGTGACCGCCCGCATAGCGAAGATATCCAGTATCAGCATGGTGCGGTCGATGACCCGTATATCGGTGATATCCTCGATGTTTCTTATCTGCGACGAGGATAATTCGCAGTCGAATATTATAAGCTTTGCGTCAAGCGCTTTTGCCGTTTCGGAAAGCTCGGATAGTTTTCCCTCGCCGATAACGGTAGCGGCGTCGGGAGCGGGACGCTTTTGCAAAACGTGGCAGACAGTCATTGCTCCGGCGGTTTTAGCAAGCTCTTCCAGCTCGTCCATTGATATTTCCGCGTCATATTCACCGGTATCTATCCCGGCGAGGACGGCGTTTATATATTCCTGTTCGTTTTGGTTATCCATAATTACTCCTTGAATTTGATAATTTTTCCTTTAATGAAAGGACTGAATAAAATGAAGTTTACGCAATATGATGTCATCATAGTGGGTTCGGGCGTATCGGGGCTTTATGCGGCGCTGAATCTTGATAGGCGCAGAAAGGTGCTCATGCTGTCCAAGCGGGAGCTTACGCTGTGCAATTCCGCTTTGGCGCAAGGGGGAGTTGCGGCGGTGATGGACGCCGACAACGACAGCTTTGACCTGCACATAAAGGACACCCTTATCGCAGGCGGTTATAAAAACGACCGCGACAATCTTAAAATACTGGTAGAGCAAGGTCCCAAGGACGTTAAGAATCTGCTTTCCTGCGGGGTGGAATTTGACCGCAAGGCGGACGGCAGCATCGACCTTACTCTTGAGGGCGGACACAGCCGGCGCAGGATAGCCCACCATAAGGACAGCACCGGCTACGAGATAGTTACCTCGCTTATCGAGCAGGTAAAAAAGCTGGAAAACGTGACTATACTTGAAAACAGCCACCTGCTCGGACTGGAAAAACGCGGCGATGACTTTCTTGCCGACGTGCTGCACGAGGGGGTACATTCCTATTATACCACAAAGGCGGCGGTGCTTGCAACAGGCGGAATAGGAAGAGTTTATGACTACACCACAAATTCCGCGATAGCGACCGGCGACGGCATACAGTTTGCCTACAATATGGGCGCCGAGATAAAGCATTTGAGCTATGTGCAGTTCCACCCGACGGCGTTTGCCGATAAAAAGAACCGCGAATGCTTTCTTGTATCCGAAGCGGTGCGGGGAGAGGGCGCTTACCTGCTCAACTGCCACAAGCAGCGCTTTATGGATAAATACGAGCCGGAGCGTAAAGAGCTTGCTCCGCGCGACGTCGTTTCCAAGTGTATCTTAAAAGAGCAGGAGGCGACCGGCAGCGACGAATTTTTCTTAGATATATCCTATAAGGGCGCGGACTTTGTTAAAAATCGTTTTCCCATGATATACCAAAAGGTTCTGGAAAAAGGCTACGACATGACTAAAGAGCCGATACCTATCTATCCTTGCCAGCATTATCTTATGGGAGGGATCGCGGTAAACGGTCACGGGGCGACCACGGTAAAGGGCTTATACGCCGCGGGAGAATGCGCGCATACCGGAGTACACGGCATAAACCGGCTTGCAAGCAATTCTCTGCTGGAGGCGCTGGTATTCAGCCGGCTCATCGCGGAGGACATCAACGAAAAATATCAGCCGGAGCAGCTCGGTGAAAAGGAATTTGACTACCCTTCTCCAAATGGAAAGCCTTTGCCGTCCGGAATACGCACTGAGATACGCCATATCATGCAAAGGTCGTATTTTGTCGTACCTAATTATGCCGAGGCGCAGAAGCATCTCGCGCGGGTAGAAGAACTGAAAGATATGCTGTATAACGGCGGATATGAGATAACGCCGGATTATATAGAGGCAAAATCTCTTACCACGGTGGCATATATCATACTCGGTGAGGTAGTCGCCGAGGGAAAGGAAAAGGGGGAGATAAAATGAAACTGCTTCCCGCATACATCGACGAGGTGGTGAATACCGCGCTTAAAGAGGATATAAACTATATCGACAGCACGGTAGACCTGCTGATAAATCCCGAGGGAGTAAGCGACGCGTATTTTGTAGCGAAAGCCGACGGCGTGCTTGCCGGACTGGAGGTCGCGGCGCGGACGTTTTCAATACTCGATCCCGATATTCAGATTGATCTGCTTTATCCCGACGGGGAAAGGATACATTACGGCGACGTGATAGCGCGTTTTCACGGCAACACCGCCGCTATGCTCAAAGCGGAGCGCACCGCGCTGAACATCTTGCAGCACATGAGCGGGATAGCCACATATACCGCTAAATGCGTTCAGGCGGTGAAGGGTACCGGCGCTTCGGTATGTGATACCAGAAAGACCCTGCCGGGGCTAAGAGCTTTGCAGAAATATTCGGTGCTGATGGGTGGAGGGCGCAACCACCGCTATAATCTCTCCGACGCGGCTATGATAAAGGACAACCATATCGACGCATACGGCTCGATAACCGCGGCAGTCGCGGCTTTGAAAGAAAAAGCGGGGCATATGCTGAAGATAGAGGTAGAGGTTAGGGACTTTGCGGAGCTTGAAGAGGCGCTGAACGTCGGCGCCGACGTAGTCATGCTGGACAATATGAGTATAGAGCAGATGGCGCAGGCGGTGCAGCTTACGGCGAACCGCGCAAAGCTGGAGGCGAGCGGCAACGTAACGCTGGACAATATCCGCGCGGTCGCCGAAACAGGCGTCGATATAATCAGCCTCGGCGCGCTGACCCACAGCGTCACCGCACTGGATATATCCATGAAATGGCAGAAAGCGGGGGTCTGATGGCCAACTGCGAAAACTGTCGGTATTATCAGTACGACGAGTATTACGATTACTATATCTGTACGATGGACCTTGACGAGGACGAGATGAGCCGATTTATAAGCGGCAATAACGCGGACTGCCCGTATTATACAAGCGGCGACGATTATTATTTAGCGCGCAAGCAGTAGGAGGAAATATGACGATACCGAAAAATGACCTTTCTTACATCGGCAAAAGCGTGACCGTCACCGTTGACCGTCCGATAGGCGCGGAGCATCCCAAGCACAAGGGGCTTATATATCCGATAAATTACGGCTATGTAGAGGGTATCTTCGCAGGCGACGGCGAGGAACAGGACGTGTATATCCTCGGTATAGATAAGCCTATACGCTCCGCAAAGGTCACTATAATCGCGGTGGTAATGCGCAGCGACGACAACGAGGATAAGTGGGTGGGAGTACCCGAAGAGCTTGTCGGCAGCGAATTATGCTGCGAGTGCAATATCCTTAAGGCGATAGAGTTTCAGGAACGCTATTACACAAGCAAGCTGTACGCAAAATACGAAAAGACCTGCGGCGCGGTATTGTACTGTGATACCGATAAGGGCAGACGGTACTTTCTTATCAAGAACAAGAGCGGGCATATCGGCTTTCCGAAAGGTCATATCGAATACGGCGAGAGCGAAAAAGATACCGCTTTGCGCGAGGTGTACGAGGAATGCGGGCTTAAGGTGAGCCTTGAGGAGGATTTTCGCGCGGAGTACACCTTTACCACGCTTGAAGATACGATAAAGACCAGCGTGTTTTTTATCGGGCGGTTCGAGCTTTCCGACGCGGTCACCATACAGCGCGAGGAGGTCATCGGCGATTGGCTGCTTGACAGCGAGAATGTATGGAAAATGCTCAACTGGGAGCAGGATAAGGATATCTTCCGCAAGGCGGAGGAGTTTTTGAACGGTAAATAATATTACAATACGACAAAATGCCGTAATAGTTTACAAAGAGTAAATTATTACGGCAGAGTTTTTGTTCATGATTCATATTTTTTAGTAACAATGAACATTCAAAAGGAGAGAAAAAATGAAACGTCAAAAGCAGCTTGAGGTGAAGAATTACCGCTCCGGCGGGTTTATCGGCAGGTATCAGCGGTTAGTCAGGGAAACGGTGATACCCTATATGTACGACGTGCTGAACGATAACGCCGAGGGTGCGGAAAAAAGCCACGTCGTTCAAAATTTCATCAACGCGGCAAGGGCGCTTTCGGGCGAGGATATCGGCGACGGATTTTACGGGCAGGTATTTCAGGACAGCGACGCGGCAAAGTGGATAGAAGCTGCGGCGTACTCGCTGGCAAATTTTCCGGATAAAGAGCTGGAAAGCGTTGTTGATGAGCTGATAGAAAAGATAGCGGCGGCGCAGGACGAGGACGGCTATCTTAATACCTATTACACGATAAAGGACAGGGAAAAGCGCTGGACAAATCTGCTGGAGGGTCACGAGCTGTATTGCAGCGGTCATATGATGGAGGCTGCCGCCGCATATTACGAGGTGACCGGAAAGCGCAGATTACTTGACGTAATGCTTAAAAACGCCGAGCATATCTACCGGCATTTTATCACCGAGAAAAACGAGGGCTACCCCGGTCACCCTGAAGTAGAGCTTGCGCTTATGAAATTATACCGGATAAGCAAAGACGAAAAATGCCTTGAGCTTGCCGAGCATTTTATAAACGTGCGGGGAGTGGACAATAACTTTTACAAAAAAGAGCGGCAAGAAAGGAACTGGACGGTCTGGGGAAACGACGGGTCGGACGGCGATTATCAGCAAAGCGGCAAGCCGGTAAGAGAGCAGACCGACGCGACGGGTCACGCGGTGAGGGCGGTATATCTTTATACCGCTATGGCGGATATTGCGGGGCAGACGGGAGATACCGAGCTTTTTTCCGCCTGCAAAAGACTGTGGGAGAGTATTACAAAGCGCAGGATGTACATTACCGGCGGGATAGGCTCTACGGTACACGGAGAGGCGTTCACGGCCGACTATGATCTTCCGTCGGACACGGCATACGCAGAGACCTGCGCGTCTATAGGGCTGATGTTTTTCGCTTCCCGTATGTTGGAATACGAGGTAAAAGCCGAGTATGCCGACGTTATGGAGCGCGCGTTTTACAACACGGTTCTGGCGGGAATGCAGCTTGACGGAAAGCGGTTCTTCTATGTAAATCCTCTGGAGATAGATCCGGGGATATCCGGCATCGTTCCGGCTCAGCGGCACGACCTTACCGAGCGGCCGGGCTGGTACGCATGCGCCTGCTGTCCGCCAAACGCCGCGCGGCTTATCTCCTCGTTCGGCAGATACGCTTACGGTGAAAGCATAGATACCGCCTACTGTCATATGTACGCTGACGGAGAGGTAAGCTTTTCAAACGGCGTGAAGCTTGTCTGCCGTACCGATTATCCGTTTTCCTTTGAGGTAAAATACACGGTGATAAACGGCGGAAAGCTTGCTATAAGGATACCCGGCTGGAGCAAGGAATTTCGCCTTTGCAAAAACGGCGGCGAGGTAATAAAAAAACCGTCGGACGGATATATTTACCTTGACGTATCCGACGGGGACGAGCTTATACTGACATTGGACGGCACACCGAGGTTTTGTTACCCGTCGGGGAAGATACCCGCGCTCACCGGTAAAATATCGCTTTGCCGAGGGCCGCTGGTGTATTGCTTTGAGGGAGCGGACAACGGCGGCGACGTGAGAACGCTTTCACTTAAAGCAGACAGCGCACCGACGGTTTTGTCACCGGATGAAACGCTCGGCGGGGCGGTAAAAATAGCGGTCGAGGCGGAGCGTACCGCCGACTTTGACGGATTGTACAGCTTTTCCCCGCCGCAGAAAACGCCCTGCACCGCGGTCGCCGTACCGTATTACGTTTGGGGCAACCGCGGAGAAAATCAAATGCGGGTATGGATGGAAACGGTATGAGAATATAGTCATTTTTACCAAAATTCATCTTAAAAATTCTATAGTAAAAATATGAATTTTTCAAAAATGGACTGGAAAATCGTGCCGTAATCTGTTATAATATTATTGTTATGGTTGACAAGTCTGTGCGTCGTTTTCCGAAGTCAGCGGACAAGTCGGTCAAATATAAATTATCAGGAGGAGAAATCCAATGGCAAAAAAATGGGTCTATACCTTCAAAGAAGGTAATATGACAATGCGTAATCTGCTCGGTGGAAAGGGCGCAAACCTCGCGGAAATGACCGAGATCGGTCTGCCCGTACCTCAGGGCTTCACTATCACGACGGAGGCTTGTACTCAATATTATGAGGACGGCCGCAAGATCAATGACGAGATCATGGCTCAGGCAATGGAAGGCGTTGCCTGGATGGAAAAAGAAAACGGCAAGAAGTTCGGCGACCTTAAGAACCCGCTGCTGGTTTCGGTTCGTTCCGGCGCAAGAGCATCCATGCCCGGTATGATGGATACCATTCTTAACCTCGGCCTTAACGACGACGTTGTAGCCGCTATGATCGCGGGCAACCCCGATCCTAAGTTTGAAAGATTCGTTTACGACTCTTACAGAAGATTTATACAGATGTTCTCCGACGTCGTTATGGAAGTCGGCAAGAAGTATTTTGAAGAGCTTATCGACCAGATGAAAGCTAAGAAGGGCGTTAAGTTCGACGTTGACCTTACCGCTGAGGACCTTAAAGAGCTTGCATCTCAGTTCAAGGCTGAATATAAGCAGCAGCTCGGCACGGACTTCCCCTCCGACCCGGTAGAGCAGCTCAAGCTCGCTATCGAAGCCGTATTCCGTTCATGGGATAACCCCCGTGCTAACGTTTACCGCCGCGATAACGATATCCCCTACAGCTGGGGCACCGCAGTAAACGTAATGCCGATGGTATTCGGTAACTTAAACGACAATTCCGGTACCGGCGTTGCATTTACCCGTGATCCCGCTACCGGTGAAAAGAAGTTGATGGGCGAGTTCTTGTTCAACGCACAGGGCGAGGACGTCGTTGCCGGCGTTCGTACTCCTATGCCTATCGCACAGATGGCTGACAAGTTCCCCGAAGCATATGAAGAATTTGTAAAGGTTTGCGGAATACTTGAAGATCACTACAGAGATATGCAGGATATGGAGTTCACCGTAGAAAACGGCAAGCTCTATATGCTCCAGTGCCGTAACGGTAAGAGGACCGCGCAGGCTGCTCTTAAGATCGCTTGCGACCTCGTTGACGAGGGCATGATCGACGAGAAGAAAGCGGTTTCCATGATCGAACCCAGAAACCTCGACACCCTGCTCCACCCGCAGTTCGACGCTAAGGCGCTCAAGGCTGCTACTCCCGTGGGCAAGGGCCTCGGCGCTTCCCCCGGAGCTGCTTGCGGTAAGATAGTATTCTCCGCTGACGACGCAGTTGCCTGGAAAGAAAAAGGAGAAAAGGTCGTACTTGTACGTCTTGAGACCTCTCCCGAAGACATCACCGGCATGAAGGCTGCACAGGGTATACTTACCGTTCGCGGCGGTATGACCTCTCACGCAGCAGTAGTTGCGCGCGGTATGGGTACTTGCTGTGTATCCGGCTGCGGCGATATAAAGATGGATGAAGAGAACAAGAAGTTTGAGCTGGCAGGCAAGACCTATCACGAGGGCGACTGCATCTCTATCGACGGTTCTACCGGTAATATCTACGACGGACTTATCCCGACCGTTGACGCTACTATCGCAGGCGAGTTCGGCAGAATAATGGCATGGGCTGACAAGTACAGAGTGCTTAAGGTAAGAACTAACGCCGATACTCCTACCGACGCAAAGAAAGCAAGAGAGCTTGGCGCTGAGGGTATAGGCCTTTGCCGTACCGAGCACATGTTCTTCGCTGAGGACAGGATCGCGGCATTCCGTGAGATGATCTGCGCAGATACCGTTGAAGAAAGAGAAGCGGCACTGGCTAAGATAGAGCCTATGCAGCAGGGCGACTTTGAGCAGCTGTATGAAGCTCTTGAGGGCTATCCCGTTACTATTCGTTTCCTGGATCCTCCGCTGCACGAGTTCGTTCCCACCGAGGAAGCCGACATCGAGCTGCTGGCTAAGGCTCAGGGCAAGTCTGTTGAGACCATCAAGAACATCATCGCTTCTCTGCATGAGTTCAACCCGATGATGGGTCACAGAGGCTGCCGTCTTGCGGTAACCTATCCTGAGATAGCTAAGATGCAGACCGCGGCAGTTATCAAGGCTGCTATAAACGTTAAGAAGGCTCATCCCGACTGGGATATCGTTCCCGAGATAATGATACCGCTGGTAGGCGACGTTAAGGAGCTTAAGTTCGTTAAGAACGTTGTCGTTGAGACCGCTGATGAAGTTATCAAGGCAGCAGGCGCTGACCTTAAGTATGAAGTAGGTACCATGATAGAGATCCCGCGTGCGGCTCTTACCGCTGATGAGATCGCTAAGGAGGCCGAGTTCTTCTGCTTCGGCACCAACGACCTTACTCAGATGACTTACGGCTTCTCCCGTGACGACGCAGGCAAGTTCCTCAACGCTTACTATGACACCAAGATATTTGAGAACGATCCGTTCGCTAAGCTGGATCAGACCGGCGTCGGCAAGCTGATGGAAATGGCTATCAAGCTGGGCAAGGCTACCCGTCCCGAGCTCCATGTAGGTATCTGCGGCGAGCACGGCGGCGACCCGTCCTCCGTTGAGTTCTGCCATAAGCTGGGACTTACCTACGTATCCTGCTCGCCGTTCCGTGTGCCGATCGCAAGACTTGCAGCAGCACAGGCGGCTATCAAGGACGAGCAGTAAGCGATCCCAAGCCGTTCAGATCCGACCGCTTTATTAAGCACCGTCGGACGGACGTAAAAACAGCAACGTATATTTAAGAGATCCCCTCCGTCAAACCCGACGGAGGGGATTTTGAAAATCGGAGAAGAAATGATAATACAAAATTACAGTCAGGAGCTCCTGACAGATAAGGTCTTTGAATTTGTATTCGGATGCGCGATGAAAGATGCGATCTCGCAGCGAGCGTTCAAGTACAAAAAGGATTGGGTCAAAGAAGTGACCGAAGCGCAAAAGCCTGTGCGCGAATACATAGATAAGCTTTTCAAAGACGGATTCAAAAACCAAGCAAATCATGACGATCAATTTCTTAAAACAGTCAACGCTGTTTGTAAATCGATAAACGATAAAAAACCGGCAGATGCTAAAGATACATTCAGTTTTGGGAACGCTCAAAAACTTATAAACATGACAGCTAAATATTTTTACAGTAACTGTTATTTTGACCCCGGGGAAAGAGTTAAGTATAAATTCTGCCATTGTCCGTTGGATTCGATAATGGTAAATGAAGTTTGGAAACAATATAAAGAAGAAAAAGGGGTCGATCTGCGAAAAGCTGATTTGGGAGTCGACTTTTGCAGCTCCTGGGGAGATGAAGGCTTGAAAGACGGCAGGCAGCCCGAGCTGGATTATTATCCCGATAGATACAAACGCTTCCAAAGCGCTGTTAAAGCGTTGATCAAAGATCACGATATTTACCCGATAGAATTTGATTATTTGATTTGGAAGCAATAATTTCCCCTTGTGATTTTTATGATTTTGTGGTACAATACATAATAAGACGATGTTTAACGTCAAAACAAACGAAGCGAGGTTTTTACAATGAGGAAAAAATTAAATATCACCGAGGGAATTTATCCCATGCCGGTGCTGATGGTCGCAACTTATAATGCGGACGGCAGCGTAGACGTTATGAACGCCGCTTGGGGTACCATGCAGGAACGCGGCAACGTCGCTTTGAATCTGACCGAGTCGCATAAAACCGTTCAGAACATTAAAGAAAGAGGCGCTTTCACGGTAAGCATAGCGGACGCCGCCCATGTTGTCGAGGCGGACTATTTCGGCGTTGTTTCGAGCAATAACGAGCCGAATAAATTTGAAAAGAGCGGACTCACCGCCGAAAAATCCGAGCTTGTAGACGCGCCGGTCATACAGGAATTTCCTATCTGCCTTGAGTGTGAATTTATCGAATATCAGACCAACGAATTCGGCTTGGGAGTAATAGGCAAGGTGGTCAATGTGACCGCCGACGAAAAGGTCATGGCGGGGGATAAGATAGATATGTCGCTGGTGAACGCCATAGCCTTTGACCCGTACACCCACGGTTATTATAAAATGACTGAAAGAGTCGGAGAAGCGTTTAAGGACGGCCTTAAGCTGAAATAATCGAGCTGTTTTAAGAGTTCCCCCGTTTATTTGAAATCGGGGGATTTTTATTGTATCCGCGTAAGATTTCGGCGGAATTTACGACTATATTTACAGGGGGCGAAAAGATGGACGACCGCGGTATTATAGACTTGTTTTTTGAGCGCTCCGAAAAAGCCGTGACCGAGCTTGCGGGAAAGTACGGCGGATTTTGCCGGAAGATAGCCGGAAACCTGCTGGGCAATCGTGAAGACGCGGAGGAATGTGTAAACGACGTGTATCTTGCCGTCTGGAGCAGCATACCTCCCGCAAGGCCGCGCTGCCTTTCCGCCTATCTGGGGAAAATAGTCAGAAATAAAGCGATAGACAGGCACAGGAAAAACACCGCCGCTTTCAGGAACAGCGAATACGATATTTCTCTTGACGAGCTTTCGGAGTGCCTGCCCGCGCGCTGCTCGGTGGAGGATGATTTTGACGCGATGGCGCTCTCAAAAGCCGTGAACGGTTTTCTAAGCACGTTGGATAAGAATAACCGCATAGTGTTTATGATGAGATTTTGGGGCGGGTACAGCGTAGGGGATATAGCCGCAGAGCTTAAAACCACTCCCAACGCGGTATCGGCAAAGCTTTTAAGAATAAAGAACAGGCTTAAAACATATCTCGCCAAGGAGGGTTTTTGTGATAAATAAAGAAAAGCTGTCCGACGCTATGGACGGCATTGATGAAAAGTATATCGCTCAGCTTACCGAAAGGCTTGCTCATAACAAAAAACGACAAAATACGACGGTTTTTAAGCTCGCCGGCGCAGCGGCTTGTATTGCGTGTGTTTCGTTTGTTTTACTTTGGGCGGGAACTGCGCTGCACTCGGTTATAAGCACTTCGGACGACGGTCACGGCGTATATTATTACGAGTCCTCCGATCATGACAAAGGCGAACCTACTATCTTTATCGCTCCCGACGGTATGCCGATATACGACAGTGAGGTAACGCGCGTGCTTTACTCCGATAAGGAGGCGGCAGAGCTTACCGCGGACGACGAAAACGCAATAATACAATGCGACGGATTTCAGTATTTCAAAGAGCCGGGCGGAGAGGCTTACGACAGCTACCATGATCCGGAGCTGTTCGACGGTGGGGACTTCAAAGAGAAAATGCCGGAAAATAATGCACCCTACCGTCGCCTTAACGTCGGGGACAGTATCTGCGGACTGACGCTGAAAAAGGCGCTTACGGTGTTTGAAAACCACGGCAGAGAGCAGTTCGAGCAGCTCGGAACATATTATACGCTTTATATGGCAGACAAGGATTTTCCCGACTATCCGAACCGAAATTTTGCCGAATTTGAGGGCAGTATCACATTGGAGGGATTTCTCGGTATCGATCCCGACGGCTATATCAGCTTTACTCCCACCGAAAATAAGCTGCCGGTCATGCCGAACGGACCTTACTACAAAACGCAGTCCACCTATACCGTGGCAAATTTATTCGATACCGAATTGTATTCCGTGGGAGAAACTTCGGAAATAAGCCTTACTTTATCCAACGGAGCGAATATCGGCGGTATCAAAGCAGGTGACGCGGCGTACGCACAAGTCGTTATATCAGATATAGCGTATTATATGCAGGGAGAGATAACCGCAAAGCTGGATAATGCCAAGGTGCTTTCCGACGTGCTTTGGCATACGGAATAATAAATAAAATATCAGCAAAGGAAGAAAACGTATGAAAAAATCATCAGCATTAATTTTTACTATCAGTCTTGTTTTTTCCGTTACCGGCTGCGGGTATGCTCATGCGGATAATGCCGACAGCGGCGCGGGCGAAAGTATAGCCGCGCTCTATGAAGAAAGCACGGTGATAACCGAAGAAAGCACACCCGCAGCAGACAGCAAGCCCGTAGAAAGCATAACCGCTTTGCCTGTGACCACCGCTCCGCCCGAAACCGCACCGTCGCAAAGCTCAAAAGCCGAGGACATTTACAGCGAGACCGAATGCGACGAATATATGTATGTAAATATCGCCTGCTGGAGCCTTTACGAGGCTGACGAGGACGCTATGTGGTCGGATTATTACTGGATGAACCAGAAAGTACATATCTGCGCTAAGACCTCAAACGGGTATTGCAGGCTGGACGACGGCTGCTATCTTCATTCCTCGCTGCTTGAAGATAAGCCTTACGGCGCGGTGCCGCTGCCGCAGTCGCCGCCGGAGGATTTCAAAACGAAAACATCCTATTACGACCCGCGCAAGGCGTTGGAATATGCGTCGGAAAACTGGTGGTACGGTGCGAGCATGTGCGCCGAGTTCGGTTCACAGTGCCTTAAAGCGGGAGGAGTGCCGCAGCTGTACACCACCTCCGCTACTCATCTGATGAACGACCTTATTTCCTCCGATCTCGGCTTTGCAGTGGAGATACCGAGGAACGAGGACGGCTCGGTGACCTTGCCGGATTACGCTTTTCCGGGGGATATAGTGTTCTATTACTGCAAGACCGAAAATCTTGCCATGCACACCACGATATACAACGGGGACGATAAAAACGGACACATGAAGGTCTATGCTCATAACGACGCCGCAGACGGACAGGAGCCGATATATTTTTATAAGCACTGCGTTCAGGGCTGCAAAGGTACTATAGACAGCGTCGTGATGTTTTGCTTTTACCGCAATCCCGAAATATTAAAGCAGCCGGACAGCCGGCCGACGCTTAATATCACGCTTGATGAGAACGGCGCGCTTTTTGGCTGGGAGCCGGATTTTCTTTACGGAGAGGCGACGCTGGTCGTAAAGGACTCGTCGGGTAAAGAGGTCTTTCACAAGAGCATGGGAACGGAATCCTCGCATTATTTACCGCTTGATAAAGGCGAATATAAAGCGTATGTTATATTTGAGCTCGGAAACGACAGCACGGCACAGACCGCTCTTACCCCGTTTAAGCTGTAAATAAAACGCCATCGACCGTTGATATCGGTAGATGGTGTTTTGTTTTTGCATATTGTGGCGGTGATTTTAAGCATGCGGGAACCGAACCCAAGTCGGTTTTTACGGGCATCTTTCCGCCAATACTGCGTCAACCTCGCTCGACATACGCAAGTATGCCTT
>CANQKE010000036.1 GCA_947624435.1 uncultured Ruminiclostridium sp. | reverse complement strand
TACGCGAATTTCTTTCGCATAGCGAAAGTGTCCGACCTATGGTCGGACGTTGAGAACATTGTATCATAAATTTGTTCACGTTGCGAACGACGGCTTACGCAATGCGAAAAATTTATTTTTAATAATAGTAGGAGGCAATAATGAGATCATTAAAATTACCCGCGTCGATAATGGCGGCGGCAATGTTAGCGGTATGCTCGATGCCGTTTACGGTAAACGCCGAGCCGGCCGCAGAAAGTAACGGGATCGCCGCATACGGTATCATCATAGAGGAAGATTCTTACTTTTACTCTGTAGGCGACGATGTATTCGAGTATGAAACGGAAGAAAAGGACGGCGCCGTTACCGCTGTGATAATCGGATATGAAGGCGAAACGAAAGACCTTGTCATTCCGTCCGAGATGGACGGCTATACCGTGACCGCAATAGGCAACTTTGCATTTCAGCAGAAAGGTCTTACATCGGTGGTAATACCCGATACCGTTAAACAAATAGGCTCATACGCCTTTTACAAAAATAACCTGACCGAGGTAAATATACCTAAAAATGTGGAGGAGATCGGCGGTTATGCGTTCGCAGAATGCCCCGAGTTTACAAAATTCTCCGTAGATGCGGATAATGAGGCGTATAAGGCGGAGGACGGCGTGCTGCTCACTAAAAGCGGAGACGGCTTGGTATGGTATCCCGAAGCTAAGAAAGGCGCGTATACCATTCCCGACGGAGTAACTTCGATATCCAGCGGCGCATTTATCGGCTGCGAAGGTCTTACTTCGATAACTATTCCCGACAGCATGACATATATAGGCTACAACGCTTTCAAGAACTGTACGGGACTGACGTCTATCAATATACCGGACAGCATTACAAGCATAGAAAATTACGCATTTGAATCATGCTCGTCGCTGGCTGAGATTGAAATGCCGGCTTCGCTGACCAGTATCGGATATGGCGCATTTTCGGGCTGCACTTCTCTGACTTCGATAGACATACCCGCTAAGGTAAACTATATCGGAAATTATGCTTTTGAAAACTGCGATAAGCTGACCGAAATAAACGTAGATAAAGATAATACCGCTTACACTTCGGCAGACGGCGTACTGTTTGATAAAGACGCCTGCACTCTTATCACCTGCCCGTGCGGCAAAAGCGGTACATACGCCCTACCCGATACCGTTGAACAAATAGGCTTATACGCATTTTCCGGCTGCACGGAGCTTGTCTCGGTCGTTATCCCCGAAAGCGTTAAAGAGATCCGGAACAACGCATTTGCAAGCTGCGTTAAATTAGCTTCCGTAACGCTTCCCGACACTGTAGAGACGATCGGGTATGACGCGTTTTACAATACCGCTGTAGTAGACGATCAAACTTCTGCGATAAAATATGTAGGAAACTGGGTCGTTGACTGCGAATATGACTCCGATAACGACAAGCTGGAAATAAAGGACGGTACCATAGGTATCGCAGATTCGGCAGTTAACAATTTAGACTATCTGACGTCGGTAGTTATTCCCGACGGTGTAAAGCATATAGGAAATACGGCTTTCGCATACTGTTATGATCTTAAATCGGTGACGATCCCCGACAGCGTCGAAAGCATAGGAAGCGGCGCATTTATGGCTACAGCCTTTCTTAACGACCAGACCGACGAGTTAAAATACGGCGGTAACTGGCTGATCGGCTGTGATTACGGTATTGAAAAAGCCGAGATAAAGGACGGCACTATAGGTATCGCCGACTATACTTTCAGCGGTCATACCACTTTCTCCTCTTTGACGCTGCCCGACAGCGTAAAGCATATAGGCAATTATGCATTTTCGATGTGTGCCTATCTTGACTCGATAAATATCCCCGAAAATGTTGACTGCATAGGAAACGGCGCGTTTGCCGGCACCGCTGTTACCTCTTTGGTTATTCCCGAAAATGTAAAGGAAATAGGAGAAGAAGCGTTCAATAAATGCATCTATCTTGCCGAGATAACTATCCCCGAAAGTGTTGTCGAAATAGGCGCCTATGCGTTCAACAACTGCATTTCCTTAACCTCAATAAAGCTGCCGGAGGGCGTTAAGAAAATAGGCAGCAGCGCTTTTTTGAACGACTCTTTATTAGAGATAGCCGACCTGCCGGAAAGCCTTAGTGAAATAGGCGAAAACGCATTTTACGGCTGCTCGGAAAAGCTGACCATCTACAGTTATATAGGCTCGGCGGCTGAAAAGTACGCAAAGGATAACGATATAAATTTCACGGCCATTATAGGTCAGATAGGCGACTTTGCCGCAGCAGACATCGGCGCTGATTATATCGAACTCAGCTGGAGCAAGATCCCCGGCGCTGACAGCTATGAGATAAGCTATCAAAAGAACGGCGACGGCGATAATTGGACGTTCTTGGGTGTACCCGACGGCAATACCCTCTCCTATAAAATAGAAGGTCTTGACGAAAGCACCGAATACAATATAATGATAAGGGCTCGCGCTTCGATCGAGGAGCAGTTCGGCTATACCTACCTGTCCAGCGAATGGAAAGAGATCACCGCGACAACTTCCGCTAAACCCGCCGACACAGATAAGCCTGCCGATACAGATAAGCCCGCTGATACAAGTAAGCCCACCGATACAAGTAAGCCCACCGATACCGACAAGCCCGCAGATACAAGCAAGCCCGTCGATACCGACAAGCCCGCCGATACAGATAAGCCTGCCGATACCGACAAGCCCGCTGATACCGAAAACCCAGATACCGGCTATGCTCCGGCATTCGGCGCAACAGTTCTTATGGCGGGAGCTTTAGGCGCTATGACAGTATCAACGATACGCAGGAAGAAGAAATAAATACCGCTTAAATCGAATTTTATAAAAATTCTCCGGACAGTCAAAATGTCCGGAGATATTTTTGTTATTTATTTTTCTGCGATCTTAAATCTATAATACCATTCTTGCAGGCAGCAGCGTCCTTTTATTCCGGATGATGTCCGACGAACGCCGCGTTGCCGGTGCGGATGTTGACGTCAACGGGAACGTCGTTCTCCGAGACTAGCATGACGCGCTGTTTTTTGAAGCGTTCTACAAGGGAGAGCAGCCATTCGACGTCCTGACTGTTATTGCTGTCATAGACGCCTTTTTCGGCTATGATCTTAGTGCCATTAATGCAAAACTCTTCCTCCTCGTAAAACTTGGCGGAGAGCGCGTCGCATAGGCATGCGGGAGCCGAACCCGAGCCGCCTCACGACGATTCTTTTGGGCTATTTTTGCCCCTTGCTCCTTGACAGGCGCCAGCCTGCCTGCGTCGCAAGGAACAAAACTATCTCCAAAATCTCTCGCCGTAGAGGTTAGTTTTTACGGAGCAGATTTTTGTCAAGACAAGGAAACCGAACGAAGGCATACTTGCGTATGTCGAGCGAGGTTGACGCAGTATTGGCGGAAAGATGCCCGTAAAAACCGACTTGGATTCGACTCCCGCATGCCTACGCATACCTCGTTTTTGGCGTTGACGCAGATATACATGGTTCGATTTTTGTGCATCTCGGCGATATTTTCAAGGAATTTTTTCATTTGGGCGTCGCGCATGACGTCCGGTTCTTCAAGCATAGTCTGTTTTACAATAAACTCGGTGCCGAAAGCGCTGAACACGACATATCCGTCGGGAACATCGTCGCCGCATACGCCCGCGTCTCTGCTAAAGAGAGCGCTCTGAGGGGGTGACATACTTTGATTTATGATCGATGACGGGACGCTCTTTCTCAGGCGTCGGCGTCTGACGCGCTTTAAGTCCCATTTCTCTGATAGTCGACATAAGCGGACTCCTTTCTATCGCTTGATAGTCATAAAACTTGACGGAAATAATTGTGTATCCGTTTTTCATCTTTTTTATATTCTAACACACTTTAACAAAAAAGTCAAAAAATATTAAAAAACGACCCGACGTAAAAACGTCGGGTCAATAAACTGTTATGAGATTATTTCTTTCTTCTGGTTATTAATGCGATCGCTGCAACTGCCGCCGCTAACATTCCGGCTGCGCCTGACAGCGGAACGCCGGTTCCGGGATTCTCACTCGGAGTATCGGGTTCGTCGTCGGTGGGCTCGTCAGCGGGCGGAGTAGTCGGCTCGTCAGCAGGCGGAGTAGTCGGCTCATCAGCAGGCGGAGTAGTCGGCTCATCCTCAGACGGAGCGTCTTTGTAAACTATAGCGTAGGTAGAGAATTTATCGGTAGCTATAGTCAGCGTATCGGGATCGTCGTCGGTATCCTCCAGCAGCTCCGCAACGCCGTCATGGATGCGTATCACCGCATAATCTCTGCCGTCGGCCTTTAAGTCGTCGGGTATCGCTATCGTGATAAGGACAGGCTTTTTAAGCTGGTTGATGCCTATTATATCGGTACCGTCAACTCCGGAAATTATCTTCATCAGCTCGATGTCGAGATAACGTCCCACTGTGTAATCCAGTTCAGCCGCACAGCCCTCTGTCTCCTGCTTATCCTCGGCGGAAACAGCGTCGTCAATGTTCTCCACCTGAAGCACGATATCAATTTCTGCGCCCTGCTCTACAAGCTGGCGATCCTCATCGGTGATAAGCTCATCCTCAAGCTGCGATACGGTATCATTCGGCATTGAAATATCGGGGGTACCCTCGCCTTTTTCGACCTCGGCAATAACGCTTCCTCCGGTCGGCGGAACAGTTTCGTAAAGCTTATATCCGCATATCTCGCATTCTTTGTATCTGCTGCCTTCGCTCTCAGCGCCTGCGGCGGTTTCTGTTATCCAAGTGCCGAAGCTGTGCGCCTGTTCATCGAACTTCTGTTCGCATGCCTTGCAGCTGTGCCAATGTCCGTTAGCGTCCGAATCCCACTTTTCGTCTATATCGTGACCTGCCGCGGGAAGGGTAACGGTCGTGCGGCTAAGCTCCTTCTTGCAGACTGTGCAGTATACGACCTCATCGTATGAGCCTTCAGCCGTGCAGGTCGGATCAACAATGTCTTCCTTAACGGCTTCACCCGGAGTATGACCGAGCGCGTCAAGCAATACGCTTTCCTTTACCAAGCCGCACTTCAGGCAACGGATAGACCTGCTGCCTTCTTCTTCACAGGTGGGCGCTTTATCCAGAGTGTATTCATCGTCCCAAACGTGTCCGCTCATCGAAACGCCCTCGGTCTCGATATGTCCGCAGACAGTGCAGGAATGCGTGCGTCCTGTTTCATGCTCGCCGCTGCACTCCGAGGTTATTTCCGTCCACTCGCCGTACTTATGTCCGAGAGCTTCAACGGTGATATGCTCATGCTTTATCTCGGTGCCGCATACGGTACAGAGAATTACCTCTTCGTATGAACCCGCCTTGTCGCAGGTAGGCTTTACCTCGTTTATCTTCTGCACTTCGCCGGGAGTATGCGCCGCAAGCTCGGTAACTACCGGAACTCGCTGTATCTCGGCCTTGCAGACCTCGCAGTAAGTGACCGCTTCATAAGAGCCGTTGCTTGTGCAGGTAGCTGCAACTACATTTTCATGTACCGGAGCGCCGGAAGTATGTCCGAGCGACGGTATCGTTTCGCTGTCCTTGACCGCGTCACACTTAGAACAATGTATCGAGCGGCTGCCCTCGTTGGTGCAGTCCGGCTGCTTATCTATAGTATAATCGCTGTCCCATACATGGCCGGCGGCACTTACGCCTTTGCTCTCGATATAACCGCAGACGGTGCAGGTGCGGGATTCGCCGCCCTCACCCTCGCAGGTGGGAGAATCGGTGCTTACCCATTCGCCGAAGGTGTGTCCCGTTTCGGGGATCTCCTTGGTCGTAAGCTGCAAGCGTGTACCGCAGGTCTTACAATATATCACTTCATCGTAGGAGCCGGGGGTATCGCAGTCGGCTTCCTTAAGATTCTCCGTTACAGGATCACCGGGAACATGAGCTATCTTTTCGGTTTTTACGGTGGTGCGGCTTATCTCGGCCTTGCAGACTGAGCAGTATACCACTTCATCGTAAGAACCCTCGGCCGTGCAGGTCGCGTCAACGATTTTTTCCTTAACAGCCTCAGCCGGTGTGTGTCCTGTTGCGGGAATGACCTCGCTGTTCATTGTAGCGTCGCAGTCGGCGCAATGTATCGACTTGCTGCCCTCTTCGGTGCAGGTCGGTTCTTTGTCGGTTCTGGGCTCGCTCTCCCAGTCGTGACCGTTATCCTCGACGTTCTTGGTTTCTATAAGGCCGCAGACCTTGCAACTTCTGCGCTCACCGCCGTCACCTACGCAGGCGTCGGAGGTGAATTTCTCCCATTCGCCGAAGATATGACCTCTTGCGGCAACTTCAAAGTGAGTTGTAACAAGCTTTTCACCGCAGACTGAGCAGTAAACAACGTCGTCGTATGAGCCTGCCTCGGTGCAGTTTTCGGATACAACGTTTTCCTTTACCGCAGCAGCGGCAGAATGTCCGAGCGGCGGTATCGACTCGCTTGCGCCGCGTGCGTCGCAGACCTCACAGTGATAGGACTTGCTGCCCTCGGTGGTGCAGGTCGGGAATACGTCTATAGTCTGTTCGGTCTCCCAAACGTGACCCGCCGCGGTAAGTCCGCGCGTTTCGGTATAGCCGCAGACCTCGCAGGTGCGCGCTTCTCCGCCCTCGCCCAGGCAGGTAGAGGACTCGGTAACGTGCCAGTCACAGAATTTATGTCCCGTTGCGGGGATCTCGGTAACATTCGTGGAAATGGTCTTGTTGCATACCGTACATCTGTTTACAACAGTCAATGTGCCTGCCGTATCGCAAGAAGCGGGTGTCTCGGTAGATTCGGTAACTATATTATGGGGGATCATTTGAGTAGTAACAGTGGTACGTGTTACCTCTTTTCCGCAAACAGTACACTCAACTACAAGATCATATGAACCCTCTGCGGTACAGGTGGGCTGTACCTCGTTTATTTTCTTTTGCTCTCCGTTGACATGGCCTTTCGGGTTTATTGTACGGCTGTCGGTTTTAGCATCACACTTTGTGCAGTGCTTAGACTCGCTGCCCTCTTCGGTACAGGTGGGCTCTTTATCTACAATATATTCGTCAGACCATGAATGACCTGTTGCGCTTACATCTTTCTGCTCGGTGTAACCGCAGGTTTCGCATTTACGTTCCTGTCCGCCTTCACCCTCGCAGGTAGCGGAATTTACGTCATACCAATCACCGAACGTATGACCCTTTGCCGGGTCGGTAACGCCGGATTTACGACTGATCTCGGTACGGCATACCGTACAGTAAACTACCTCGTCGTGCTGACCCTGCTTATCGCAGGTAGGCTCTACGACGTGTTCTTTTACCATAGCGTCGGGCTTATGACCTGTTGCGGTAACAGTAACGCTCTTGGTGCTTATAGTTGCACCGCATACGGTACACTTAACTACCTCATTATAAGAGCCGTCCGCTATACAGGTAGCAGCGATCTCGTTTTCGTGTACAGCTGCGCCTTCGGTATGTCCGAGAGCGTGTATTACCTCGCTGTTCTGAGTAGCCTCACAGTCGGTACAATGAATAGACTTACTGCCGTCCTCGGTACAGGTGGGCGCCTTGTCTATTCTGGGTTCTTTCTCCCAATTATGTCCGTCCGGATTGGTGTATTTTGTTTCGGTAAATCCGCAGACGGTGCAGACGCGCTTCTGACCGGAATCGCCGGCACAGGTCTTAGCGTCTATTTCTTCCCAGCTGCCGAACATATGTCCGGTCGGCTCAAGCGTCTTTTGGGTTTTGGACATTTCGGTACCGCAGTATCTGCAATTCATAACAACGGTCACGCTGCCGCTGTCAACGCAGGATGCGGGTATTTTGTCCTGCTCGGTCGGAATGCCGGAATGAGCGTTATAAACGGAAATTCTGACAGTAGTGGTCGAGCCTGATTTGTCCTTAGCAACTATCGTCTTGAAAGGAAGCAGACCGCCCATCCTCATTGTGATGGTAAAGGAGTTGCTCTCGTCAAGATCAACCTTTTCGCCGTTTACGGTAACGGTGCTGATATTATCATCTTTTACAGTGATCTTATGCGGTCCGCAGTATCTTCCGTCTTCTTCCACGCCCTCAATAACGGGAGCGTCGCTGTCCATATAAAAGCCCTGCGAGCTTATAACTATAGAATTCCCCGAATGATCGGAAATTTTAGCGTAAATTACATGCGCACCATTGGAAATATGTATTCCGCCTGCCGGGTAATCAAGCCAACTCTGTTTTTCAAGCTGTTCTTTAGAGAGTGCTTTTGTAGAAAGATGATACTGTATCGTAAGATTATCATCCGCGGTGTCATACCCCTCTATTGTAGCAACCATGTCGGTATTGAATGAAAGATTGAAATTTACACTGCCGGGCTCGATAAATTCTTTCCAGGTATGTTTACCTAAAGTGATAGTACCGCTGGGAAGGTCTTTATCGGCAAAATGCGCGGTATATTTACGCTCTCCGGTGCTGCCCTTTGGAATAACGACCTCTGTCCTGTATTCATTAACGGGAATACCGGTGCCGCTCCAGCCCTCAAATACATATCCGGTCTTGGAGGGGTTCTTAAGAGTTATATCCGGCGTTTCAACATCGTAAGTAGCGGGGTTGGACTCACCGTCTTTAAGAGTACCGCCGTCCAGCTCATAGGTGATGTTAAACTCCGTCTTTTCACCCTTGCCGTAATATAAAAGGTCTTTTTCGGTGGTTTCGGGAATCTTTTCTACCTTATTGTTTGTACAATCTTCGTCCTCATACCAGCCGCTGAAGGTGTAGCCCGCATGCTCCGCTGTAGGATCGCTGACGCTTTTGATCGTCATATCCTTATTTACATATTCAACGGAGTATACATCTTCCTTAGTAGGATATAAGAATTTTACGCGGTAAACTCTGTTAGTTTCATCGACCGGCTTTTTGCAGTCGCAGATAAGGCAGGGATATCCGTTATTAGTATCTTCGCCGTTAAGATCCTGTACCCATACAAGCTCTTCACCATGTTCGCTTGTGTTATGATAGTTTTGCAAGCGCCAGGTTATTTCGCCCTTGGGGGTCTTTGACGGATCTACATGCTCTGCCTGACCCTCAACATCTCTGTTGCCTATACCGCCATTTACTGTACTGGAATAGTAATAGCAGTTGGTGATAGTGCCGGAGTTTGAGGATGCAATAGCGTTTCTTCCGCTGTAAATGCCGGTGCCGTCATCAATATAAACGCAGTTGGTTATCTTGCCGGAGTTATATGAGGTGATACCGCCGTTTGTGCCGGAGTTTCTGACCACGCCGCCGGTGGCAATACAGTCTTTGATGTCGCCGTTAGCGGAGTTATTTCCCGCCAGCACACCGACGCTGCTGCCGGATTCCAGCTTAACGTTAGCGGTAGACTTTTCTATAGTACCGTCGTTGTAGCCGACAAGTCCACCGCCGCTATAGCTTGCTCCTACTTCGCCGTCGGCATGGCAGTTGATGACCTTGCCATCTTTCTTGTTATCGCCGACAACAAGACCGATAAACCAGCCTAAAGAAATGTTTCCCTTTACGGTAAGATTCTTTACGGTACCGCCGTTATACATAATAAAGCCGTAAGCATCTCTGCCGGAGTTGTCGGATATATTCAGCCCGCTTACGGTGTGTCCGTCGCCGTCAAAGGTTCCGGTGTAAGCATTCGAGGAGCTGCCTCCTATAGGCTTCCACGGTTTTTCATTTGACGCGCCGAGGTCGATGTTTCCCGTCAGCTTTGCGCAGGCATTGGGATGCTTGTCACATTTTTCCTCAGCCGGAGCGGTCGTAGCCGCCGTGGTGGCCGATGTCTCAGACGCGGTAGTATCCGCCGTGGTGGTGACCTCTTCGGGCGCAGAGGTATCTTCAGCCGTTGTGCTACCGGTATCTTCCGACATAGGTTCTGCCAGCACAGGCGCGGGAGCAGCCTGCTCACCGGATACCGTGCTGTCGCCGGACGGCGCAGCGGTAGTAGTCGACTCTTCCTCCTCCGGAACTATCGTAGAATCTCCCGGTTCAGGCGAGGGCGCCGATGATGTAGTGGTCGATTCTTCAATGCTCGGTCCGTCAGATGAGGACGGAGCGTCTCCCGCCGGAGTGGTTGTAGTTGTTCCCGTCGGGTGTTCCTTTTCAAATTCTTCTTGTTCAGATTTTTGCAGCGTACCGTTTACCCAGCCGGCAAACCAGTACAGCTCGCCCGCAGTGCTGATTTGGAACGGGTCGCCTTCGGTACCTGTTCCGCTAGTGGGGCGTTTAGGAGTGGTGTCAACAGCTTCGGCAGCGTCAGCACTGAGCATATTCGTTCCTAAGCCGAAAATACTCGTGCTCTGAGCCGATGCAAATATAGACACGAACGCCACTGCCGCAGCCGTAAAGCCCGCCGCAAATCTGCGTATTTTTGAGCTCATGTTCATTCCCCTTTCAGATTTTACAGAAATCTCTTTCCTCCACATGCAACAGAAGACAACGTAAGATCAGAATTAAGGATTTCTTATTTTGATTATAACTTAAAGCGTTTTATTTGTCAACCTTAATTACACTTTTTCACTTCTTGTTATCTTAAACAATAGTATATAAGGATAATATATCAAAATTTCTCGCAAATTGCACGGATAAGATTGTAATAAACGCACAATTAACATCCAAAAAATATAAATATTTCCAATTGTTTCTATATCAAATATTTTGGGGAAATGAATTTAATCATATGAATGTAAATTTTTTACCGGAGGCTTTTACAGGATATTACAGATTTTTTTCAAAATTAAAAAAAATTTTTTCAAAAAATTATACACCGCTTTGTCGAATAAAAGGCGGCGTATAAATTTCTGATACGATTTTACCATTTTTTCAGCGCGACGAAACGGCGTCGTTCAAAAACGCGCTTATTTTTCCGAACAATTCGCCGTTAAGCTCGCTTGAGAGGCTCTTATCTATCCCGCCGTAAAACGCCGCCAGCTCCTCTTCGGGGATATCTCCGCTGTAACGTTCATACAGCGCTTTGTACTCCTCGTTCAGCTCGTCGGCGTAATCGGCCGCGCGGTCAGAATAAAACACGTCTTTGTGCCCTCTGTCGGGTATAAGCTCATACTGTACATTCGGGTTGGTTATCATATCTCTGTGGGCGATTATCCCCGCGCCGGCAGCCGACACGGTCTCGTCCTCCTCACCGTGTACCAGCATTACCGGCACAGAAGAGCGGTTTATGCCGTCTACCGCGTTAAGTCCCGCCTTGTCGCCGAAAGCCACGGCATTATAAAGGTATATAAACGGCGATTCAAGCAGTGCCAGCGGCGGACTTAGCAATCTTGAAGCAAATTCGTTCAGCATTTCGGCAGAGTCGCTGTAGCCGGAAAAGCTGACCGCCGCTTTGACGTCGTGCTCGAAATTAAGCGCCGCAGTTACGGCGTATCCTCCCCAGCTGTGGCCGACAAGCACTTTCGGCAGTTCGGACAGCGAAGCGGAATTTTCGGCGTATGTAAGCGCGGCGTCAAGGTCCAGAGCGGACTGCACCAGCCCAACGGTACTGCGGCCGCCGCTTTCGCAGCTTCCGGTATTGTCATACGCCAATACCCGCCAGCCGTCGTCGACAAAATATTTTATAAGGTCGGTATAATCCTCCGCGCCGCTACCGAGACCGTGGGAAAATATCAACAGCCCCTTGTCGTTTTCTTCCCCGTAAATATACCCGTTAAGGATATTTTTGCCGGAGGAAAAGCTTACTGCGGTGCGGTCATACCGGCGCGCTATGTCGTAATATCTGAGGTGGGAGGAGAACCGGGAAAGCTCTCCCCTGTCAAAAAACTCATTCAGAAAATACCCCGCCGTTACCGATGATACCACCGCGTAAAGCGTCACTATAACAGCGGCGGTCACTATCAAAGCGCGTATCGGCTTTTTGCGCTGTTTCTTTGCGTTAGTCATGAATACTCCGTGTCGTTTATTTTTCGGTTCCCGTATGCCTACTATTATAATACCACCTTACGACAAAAATGTCAATCTTCGCTTTAGTGAGGAAATTGTAAATATCGCATAAAATATCTTGACACACACGCGCGTTTTTGGTATAATCATAATAAGAAATTATGTCGGCTTTCATGCCGCAAATATACGAGAAATCGAGGTAAATAATAATGAGCATTGAAAAAAAGCTGTGGGGAGATCACGACGGAAAAGACTGCTGGCTTATCACATTATCAAACGGCAAGCTGACCGCTTCATTCACTAATTACGGCGGCGCGGTAGTAAGCCTTATAGTACCCGACCGCAACGGTGAAAAAGCGGACGTGGTGCTCGGCTACGACACGCTGGAAGGCTTTGTGAACGGCAAGAGCTGCCAGGGCGCGCTTATCGGAAGATACGCGAACCGTATAGGCGGGGCGAAATTCACGCTTGGCGGCAAGGAAATAAAGATAGCGCCGAACGACAACGGCGTAAATCACCTTCACGGCGGAAATATAGGCTTTGACAAAAAAGTATGGGAAGTCAAGAATATAAGCGACGGCGACGAGCCTAACGTGACCTTCTCCTACACCAGCCCGGACGGAGAGGAAAACTATCCGGGTACGGTAGTTCTGGACGTTACATACACCGTTAAGGACAGCACTCTTGAAATAGCATACAACGCGGTGAGCGATAAAGAAACAATAATGAACTTTACCAACCACTCGTATTTCAATCTGGCGGGAGCAGGTTCGGGAAATATCCTTAATCACACCGCTAAGATCTATTCGGAGCAGTATACTCCTGTGGACTCTCTGCTGATACCTACCGGCGAGATAGCCGACGTAAAGGGTACGCCGTTTGATTTCACTGCGGAAAAGCGTATTGCCGAGGATATCGAAAACGGCACGCTGCCGGGCGGCTACGACCATAACTATGTACTCGGTACTTCGTTCGGCACAAGAAAGGCTGCTGAGATATACGAGCCTAACAGCGGCAGAGTTATGACGGTCTACACCGATATGCCTGCTATACAGTTCTATATCGGCGGCGGTATCACCGAAGAGCCCGGAAAGAACGGCACAAAGCTGTTCAAGAACGCGGGACTGTGCTTAGAGAGCCAGTTCTGCCCCGACACTCCGAATCAGCCTAACTTCAAGCCCTCCTGCGTATACAAGGCGGGAGAGAAATACACCTCGGTGACCAGTTACATTTTCTCAGTAAGATAAAACCGAAAGAAAACTGTAGTTACAATGGATATTTTTAATAATTTCAACCTTGACCCTAACGCTATCGCCGCACACGTACAGTTTGGCTTCGCGCAGATAGGCTCGCTGCTGACGACGGTGGCTATTCCGTCGATAGTATGGGGCATCTTACAGATAATAGCAAGCTGGATGGTATTCAAAAAAGCGGGCGAGCCCGGCTGGAAGTGCCTTATCCCTATCTATAACGCTTACATCATGTACAAGATAGCCGACAAAAAGCATTATTTCTGGATAATGCTGCTTATAAGCATCCTTGTGGGAGCATTGACCCTTATAACAAATATACTCGCTTTGCTGGCATTGCCTGCGGCGGTGCTGGCAATGGTGCTGATGATAATTGCCATTGTGCTGAACATTATCGTATATTATAATCTGTCCGTAAACTTCGGACACGGCGCGGGTTTTGCACTGGGACTTATCTTCCTGGGACCTATCTTCATGATGATACTTGCGTTCGGCAGCTCCGTTTACAAAGGACAGCAGAACCGTTAATGATCTTAACAAAGCTAAACGGCAGGTCACACTCACCTGCCGTTTTTGTTATTGTTTTCTTATAGAAAGTATCGGGTAGTTATCCTCATAAGGCTTGACAGCGGCGGGATATTTTTGGGCATAAGCGAACAGCTTATCGGCAAGCCCGTCGTTCAGCAGAAGATCGCTCAGCGTTTTAAGCGGGAGCATAGACACAGTCTCGCACACCGGAGATACCGTTATGCCGAGCAAATCATCCTCTAACCGCATTACTCGAAACGGCCATACCCGACAGTCGAACGGCTTGTTATCCCCCAATTTACATCCGTCGGCGGTCAGCATAGGGCAATAGCTAAGCTTCTGCCCGTCCTTAAATTCCATATGAAATACCTTTGCGTTACCATGCTGCTCAAGCTCGGTATCAAAGCCGCGCTGTTTAAGATATTCCGCTGTTTCATCGGTTATAATAGGTATCTCCCAGATGTCGCTGCGGTCAAAGACGCAGCACACCTTACATTTTTCGCACTCTGCGCGGGAAAGTATCTTACTCAGCATTTCCTGCCAATCACCCTTTCAATTGAAAATTACAGCATATTAATTCTAGCATAAAATCCGCATTTATGCAAGTCCCGAACGCTCGACAACATTTTATTACAAAATTCATGAAAATCGGTTGATTTTTGTCCGGCTGTATGTTATAATTAAAAGAGTGTATTACGTCAGACGAAATTCTCCCCGACGTTTAACGCCAAAACAAGTAACACGACCTGCGTTTTTTATTGCAATTGCAGCAGGATAAATATATAAAAAATCGGAAAGGACGCTCTTTTGAGCAAGACTGAAAACATGGAAGTAAATGAAAACATCGCAAAACAATACGAGCTTATCGGTCGGCTGACCGCAGAAGTGGAAAAGGTCATAGTCGGCAAGCGCAACGTGATAAAGCTGCTGATAATGGCGCTTATTTCGGGCGGTCATGTGCTTATCGAGGACGTACCCGGCACCGGAAAAACAACGCTTGCCACCGCGCTGGCAAAGTCCACCTCTCTTAAATGCAAACGCGTTCAGTTCACTCCGGACGTTATGGCGTCGGACATCACCGGATTTACCATGTACAGCAAGCAGAGCGAGCGGTTCGAGTACCGTTCGGGGCTTATAATGACCAATATATTTATCGCGGACGAGATAAACCGCACCTCTCCGAAAACGCAGTCGGCGCTGCTGGAGGCGATGGAGGAGCAGAGCGTCACCGTTGACGGCACGGTACACCGTCTGCCTTCGCCTTTCATGGTAATAGCCACCGAAAACGAATTCGGCTACGTCGGCACCTACCCCCTGCCGGAGGCGCAGCTGGACAGATTCCTTATTAAAATATCGGTCGGCTATCCCTCATCCAAGGACGAAATGATGATACTTTACAGCCGCAAGGAAAGCAACCCGCTGGACAGCGTCGATCCGATATGCGGCGCGGAAGATATAATAGAGTGTATCAATACCGTCAAAGGTATACATATAGACGCGGCTATCTACAAATATATCGTGGATATAGTTTCCGCCACCAGGACTCACCCGTTCTGTGCTTTGGGCGCAAGTCCGAGAGCCTCGCTGTCGCTTATGAGGGCGAGCCAGAGCTGCGCGCTTATGAACGGCAGGGATTACGTCACGCCGGAGGACGTCGGCAACATGGCGTACTATGTGCTTCCGCACAGACTGCACCTCACCCAAGAGGCAAAGGTAAAACACACCGATGTTAATTTTGTGATAAAAGAGATGATAAAATCTGTCAAGCCGCCGTTCAAAAGCGGAACACGGGAAAGCTAAATGAAAAAATACAGAATATCTTATGCGATACTGTTTATCGTGTGTACGGTGCTGCTGTTCGCGTATAAAAGCAAGCTCACCACGGTATTGTTCTTTTTCACGCTTATCCTGCCGATCATCTCCTTATTGCTCGCGCTGATAAGCAAGCTTGCTTTCAAGGTAAGCGTTATATACCGAAAGACCACAGCGGAAAAGAACGAGCCGATACAGGCGACGGTAAAGCTCTCCAACCGATTCATAATGCCGATATCGCCCGGCAGGATGCTCTGCCATTTTCCGTACAAGCCGAAAAACAATATTGAATATCTCGACATACTTATGACCGTTCCGGCATGCTCGTCGGTGTCTATCGGTTTTTCCTCTCCCATAAAGCTGAGAGGGGTATACCGCGCGGGAGTGGAGAAAATATATATATACGATTTTCTCAAGATATTCCGGTTCAAGAAAAAGATAAACAGGTTTGAAGAGATAACCGTACTGCCGAGAAAGCTGACGATACAGCCGCTGCTTCCCGACAGTGAAAGCGAAAGCGAAACGGTATCGACGAACAATTTTGCGCTGAACAAAAACACCTTCGTAAGCGTCAGGGAATACCAGCCGGAGGATTCGATAAAGCATATACACTGGAAAATGTCCGCAAAGTTGGACAAGCTCATGGTAAAGCAGTTTGAGCGCAGCACGGGCGGCACGGCGATAATACTTGCGGATATGAACGGGTACTTCCCGTTTGAGGAGGACAATTTTGAAGCCGCGGACTGCGTAATGGAGATAATGCTTGCGCTGACCGGGGCGCTTATAGCGGAAAACGCGTCCTGCCTTGATCTTTGGTACTCCTCCGGTGAAAAAAGCTGTGAATATATGACGGTCGCCGACGAGGAAGAATTTGCGGTGTTGTACGACATCATGTGCAAGCTGCCAAGGCAGACCGAGATATTCCTGCCGGAGGATACGGCGCGCAGCTTTACGGACATACCGTCCGACGCGGGAGAGGTGTACTTCATCACCTCCCAGCTAAGAAACGATTTTATCAATAAGATCGGAGATATAGAGCTGTTTTTCAATAAAAAGCTGAAGATACTGCTTTTGGAAAGCCAGATGCTTTCCGAGCAGCAAAACGAACTTATCGGGTCTATACCGCGCCTCGGCCAGACCGAGCTGTGGAAAATAGACAAAGACAATATCGAACTATCCCTCAATAACGCTATCGCGCAGTACAGCAAGAGATAGCCTTAAAGAAAGCATGGTCATACCGCATTGAAAAAAGACAAGAAGAAAAAAGTAAAAAAGGCGGAGGAGCTAAAGCCGACGGTGCTTATCGGCAACACTTTGAAAAAAAGCGATAATCCTCTGCTGATGCTTGCAGTAAAGCTGATTTTTACATATCTGTTCACTTTCGGGATAATCATGAATTTCACCGAAATATATGGTATCCCCTATGAACCCGGCACCGCCGCGGAGCAAACGCTGCTTTTCGTCACGGTGTTTTTTGCCATATTCACTTTGATACGGTTAAGATACGTCATACCCGCGACCGTTGTTATCGCCGGAGGCGTGTTTTTCTTGTGGCACAGCGGTATAATCTCGGCTTTGAGCGTGCTGAAGGATCATCTGCTGATATATCTCGACAGCAGGCTGCTCTCCTCCATGCAGTATGTACCGTCGGACAGCATCGCGTATCTTACGCATACTCAGGACTATATTTCCGGCAAAAACCTCGCCATGCTTATAGTGACGGGATTTATTGCGTATATCGTTACACTGTGCTGCTATAAAAAATTCAGCGCCGTGGTAATGCTGGCGCTTATCTCCGCATTGTATGTACCGGCTATCATCGCGGAAAAAGCCGACTATACCGTTTATCTTCCGGTAATTATACTGGCGTATATAGGAATGTTCGTGCTGTCCTCCTCAAACGAGATGACCTCGGATTATAAGTACCGCAGCAAAGACAATAAAGATGAAAACACACGGCTCGGCGTAATAGACAGGGCTTATGAGAATATCCTGCACTACAGGCACAGCTGTCTTACCGGACTGCTGTCCTCTATCGCCGCGCTGCTGCTGGCGTTTTCGATAAGCGTGCAATTCCCCGGATACAGCTATCTTGACGTAAACGAAGTTATAGACACCGCGGTAAAGATAGCAAACGACGCGGGCGAATATTTCTCGAATCTGATAAACGGCGACGTGAACAGCATATTCAGTGGATATTTCTCCACCGATAACTTTTTTATAAACAACCATATAGAGATAAATTCTCCCCCGTCCACCAAGACCGAGCAGATACTGCGCGTATATTCCAACACCTCTAAGCCTATATATCTCATCGGCGATATCGGGGTGAATTTTAACGGCAGTTCATGGGAAAGCATACAGCAGCTTACCGGCAAAAACACCTATATCGCAGGCGATACCGAGATAAGCGACAGCTTTTCTAACGACAACATTTTACCTCTGCATGTCGTTACTATGCGCATGAGTTATGATGATTCCAAATTTCTTACATACCAAGACGCAATGGCGTTCGGCATATATACGACCGAAAATCTGTATTCTAATGAAGAGCTGTCACGGATACTGTTAGACAGCCGCTACGTCAGAATAGATTATCTTAAAAATACCAATATAGTATTCAAGCCGTATATGCTTACAAACGGCAACTACCTCAACCGCACCGACAGCTTTTCGTTCTACGGCGACAGCGTACTGCGCGTTAACGACAGCAAGGACTGGATGCAGCGGTATGAAAGCGATTTTATCGTGCCGGAATCGGGCATAGCAATGACGCAGGCGTCCTACTATGAGCCCACCGCGGGAGCGCTGATCGCCGCGATGAGTTCTTTGGGCTACAGCAATGAAGAGATAAATCAATATCTCAGCGACAAGAGAAAATACGACGACTACGTTCGTCAAATGTATATGAACGTGCCGGACAGCGAAAAGGAAAACGCCGCAAGACTGAATCAGGAATTTGCCGACGCGACAGGTCACGGTTTATCCGACTATGCCTACGCATACATGCTCAGCGAATATCTGAAAAACAACTACAGCTACTCGCTGAACGTCGATAATTCCGCCGACAGCGAAAACACCGTCCTCGGACACTTCCTGTTCGATACCAAGCGCGGACATTGTGCATTGTACGCAAGCGCCATGGTACTCGCCCTCAGAGAACACGGCATACCCGCAAGGTATATCACCGGTTTTTCGGTGCCTGCGGGGACATATTCCGAACAGTCGGGAGTGTATGAAAGCGTCGTGCTGGAAAACAACCTCCACGCCTGGGCGGAAGCGTACTTCCCGAATCTCGGCTGGCTGGCGTTCGACCCGACCGGTTCGGGCAGCGGAGACATAATAGAGCCCGAACTGCCGGAAACCACCGAACCTCCGGTCACTTCCACTACCGAAACCACCACGGAGCAGACCGAGGTCACTACTCCGCAAAGCACGGATGAAACCACCACCGCTCCCGAAACGAGCGAGACCACTCCGACGACCACCGACGAATCCGAAGCGACAAGCGCCCCCTCCGCTCATTTAGGAAACGCGGGCGGCGGCATCGACCCGATGATAATTCTGATAATACTGATAATACTTGCAGGCGCAGGCGCTATAACAGGAACGGTAATGTTCTTCCGTCATGTTAACGTCAAGGAAAAGCGCCGGTTCGAGCAATACTCAAAAAAAGGCACATCGGCGGCTATAAAGGATATGTACGGCTTTATCATGAAGCTGTTCAGCGTCACCGACCTTGCGCCGGGAGGAAACGAGCTGCCTATGGATTACGCGGCGCGGATAGACGAGCTTATGAGCGTTACCGGAATGAACAACAATCTCGCGCAGATAATGGAAATAATCGAAAAGGTGGAATTTTCCGACCGTGCCGCTACCGAGGAAGAACGGCAGCGCGTGCTTAAATACACCCGTATGCTGTACTCGCTGGTGATGGATTCGGCCGGAAGGATAAAGCGGTTCTGGCTTAAGCTTACCCTTTAGTTGACTATCCGCAAAATATCTGTTATAATCATAATGAAGTAAATACCATCAAGGAGAAAAAAATGACTGTACAGGAATACGCGGCAAAGCTGCGTGAAAACATCTCAAAGGTCATAAAAGGCAAGGACGAGGCGATAGATATCGTCATAATGGCGATACTGGCGGGAGGAAACATATTGCTTGAGGATTTTCCCGGGACCGGCAAGACCGTTTTGGCCAAAGCGTTCGCCAAAAGCATAAGCGGAAAATTCAACCGCATACAGTTTACCCCCGACCTGCTGCCGTCCGACGTTACCGGCATACATTTTTTCGATATGAAAAATCAGGAATTTGTGTTCCGTGAAGGGCCGATATTTGCAAATATACTGCTTGCGGACGAGATAAACCGCGCTACCCCGCGCACACAGTCCGCTTTACTTGAATGTATGGAGGAAAAGCAGGCGACCGTGGACGGCGTGCGCTTTGATCTTCCTAAGCCGTTTACCGTCATAGCTACCCAGAACCCTATCGAAACTCAGGGCACTTATCCCCTGCCGGAGGCGCAGCTTGACCGATTCATGATAAAGCTGTCGCTGGGCTATGCGGACAGGCAGTCCGAGATAGACGTGCTGGAAAACGTAAAAGCGGCTCACCCGATAGACAGTCTTTCCCCCGTTACCGACGCCGCCGAGATGATAGAAATGTCCAACGCGGTCGATACCGTCGCGGTAAACGAGGCGGTGAAAGGATATATCGCTGATATCGGCGCAGCGTCGCGGACTTCCTCCGATATAAAGCTGGGACTCAGCACCCGCGGACTTATTTCTATAAAGAAAATGGCGCAGGCGCGCGCCGCTCTGAGAGGTCGGGAATACGTCACGCCCGACGACGTAAAGTATGTATTGCCCTACACGGCGGCACACAGGATAATCTGCCGTTCGGCGATAATGCGAGATAATTCCGGCTCAAAGGCGGAGATAATAAAGCGGCTGACCGAGCAGGTGCCCGTGCCGACCGAAATCATATAAAATGAAAGCGTAAACTATGGAACTTGCGGCTATAATACTGATCATAGCGGTGGTGATAGGCGCACAAGCGCTGATATTCTCGAAATATTCCTCAAAGGGGATATATTACAGCGCGTCGGTGAATAAGACCACCGTATACGAAGGCGATATAATAGAGCTGTCTGAGGTGATAGAAAACAGACGGCTTTTCGCTTTGCCCTGGATAAAGACCGAGCTTTCCGCGTCAAAGTGGCTGGCGTTTTTCAAAACGGATTCAGCCGCCCAGACGGAGGGAGGGGAGCATGTTTTTATACCGGGCATTTTTTCTTTATCGCCGAAAAGCCGCTGTACCCGTGTCCGCCGGATAAGGTGCATCAAACGCGGGGTGTTCTCCTTTGATAACACCGTCATCACCGCGACAGATATACTCGGCCTTGTCACAAGGTCGCAAAACGTCGAGGTTAATATCACCGTGACCGTGCTGCCGACCGCCCTGGACAGCAAGGGCGCGCTGCTTTCCCTTACCGAGCCTATCGGAGAAACGGTGGTGCGCAGATTCGTAAACGAGGACCCGTTCATCGTTTCCGGTGCAAAGGAATACACCGGACGCGAGCCGCTCAACCGTATCCACTGGAAGCATACCGCCTCGAAAGGAACGCTGTACGTCTGCTCAAACGAATATTCCACCTCAAATAAAACGCTTGTGCTGATGAATATGCAGCGAAAAAGCGTCTATCCGATAACCTGCGTGGATTTCTACGATCTTGAGGCTTTTATAAAGCTGTCGGTAAAGCTGGTGGAGGATACCCTGAAAAACGGCGGCAGCGCCGCATTTGCCGCTAGCGGCGGAAACGGGCGGTGCTATGCCGATATGATAAACAGCGAGGAGCAGACTCTGCCGCTGTTAAAAAAGCTGGCGGAGCTGGACAGCAGCTGCCATACCGAGTTTTCGGATTTTTTAAGCACCGTCAACTGCACGGCGTTCACCGACGTTATCATAATTTCATCATATATAGACGGCGCGATGAGGGATTTTGCGGACGAGCTTTTCCGTATGGGAAAAAACACGGTATTTTTCACCGACGGCAACATAGAGGACGCCGAGGGCTACAATCATATACAGGTGTCGCGCTTTGCGTTCAAGGTAAATAAGGAGGCGCAGCATGAGAAATAAACTTCTTAAGATATGCGCCGCGGCCGCTATGCTCCTTGTGCCGCTGCCTATTATGTCGTTATTCGACGTATTGTCTACCGAACAATTTTCACCGCTGAAGTATCTTGCATACTACTGCTTTTGCTGGCTGCCGATAATTTTGGGGTATTTGGCGGCAAGATTCCGCAGAAATCAAAGCAAGCCGAAAGCGCTTGTCCTTGCTCGGATAACGCTCGCCGCCGGCGTGGTACTGTTAGCGGTAATAACTCCGATAGGGCTCAAAATAGCCGAAAATATCACCGATGAGAAGCTGTTCACCGCTTCGGCGGTATTGTCGCTGCTGCCTGCGGTAATGACATGGTACGTTCTCGGAATAAAGCTTAACGAAAAAAGCTACAGCGAGGTATTCACCTTCCCGTGGCTGGGCGCGTATCTTACCGAGAGCTTTCTGTGCTATATTTTCGCCGCAGTGCAGCAGATGATGGACACTATCTCCGATTCAGAGCTCAGCTTAGCGTTGTCCGGCTGTCGCTCGCTTATCGCCGTGCTGCTTATAATTATCGCAATGCTTACCGTGCTGCTGATAAATCAGTCGAACATAGACACTCAGGTGAACCGACGCAAAAACACCAATCTTATAATACCTCGCGGACTGAGAGCGCACAACGCCAGAATAATAATCATCGTCTGCGCGGTGATACTGGCGCTTATGCTTTGCAAGGATATGATAGCGGCTTTCCTGGAATGGATAGCGCAGACCACCGCTAAAATAGCAGATATGCTGCTGATGAATATACGCATGCAGACCTCGCAGCCGGAAAACGGCAGCAGTGACCTTTCGCTCGGTCAGCTGTTTTCAAACAACGAGGGCGTGGATATCTTGCTGTATGTAGTGCTGGCGGCCGCTGTTATCGCCGTTATCGCGCTTAGGAAAAAAATCGCGGCGCTGTTTCGCGCTTTGGCGGCAAAGCTGTTCGGCAAGCTGTCCGCGCCGCCGGAAAATACCGCCGATACCGAAAATTACACCGATTATTACGAGAGCATAACCGAACATAAGCAGCGCAACGAACGGTTAAGCACCTCGGAGCTGCTCAAAAAATACAAAAAGGAGTCCGATCCCGCCGAAAAATACCGGATAGGGTACCGACTGTATCTTATCTGGCTGTCCATGCGCAGCAAAAAGCTCTCCCCCGCGTTCACCGTGGAGGAGCAGTCAAAAGAAGCCGCGCGGCTGTATAACGGCGAATGCGATATAAATGAGATAGCCGAAAAATACTCCGATATAAGGTATCACGACCAAACTATCGACCAAACGACCGACATGGACAGTCTTATAGAAGAGCTTTATAAATAAACCTATATCACCTTATCACCGTTCCTTAAGGGGCGGTGATTTTTTTATTTCTGATTTTACACAAGCGTCGTTATCATAAACGATTTATTTTCGGCATATAATCAAGCAACAGAACAAGACAGCGGCGTACAGACAGCATTGTGCGGCGTTGTCGCGGGCGCGCTGTTCCAACGCCCGATAAAGCAGAAAGGGGCGATTTTGTGAAAGGCAAATCATATTCAGTGCCGGAAGCCAAACAGGAAAGATGTGTCATATTAGGAGAATATATAATAGATAATCAGGCGACGGTGAGAAGCACCGCCAAAGAATTCGGGATAAGCAAAAGCACAGTACATCAGGACGTTACAGTAAGATTATCAAGGATAAATCCGGAGCTGTACGGTAAAGTCAAGGAAATTTTACAAAAAAACAAGGACGAACGACATATACGCGGAGGAATGGCAACAAAAATGAAGTATCAGAATCATTCTCTATAAACTAAGACATCCCCTGCTTTATGCAGGGGATGTTCGTTAATTTGATATATGTACATCAAGCTGATTGTACGGTATCTCGATACCGTTTTCATCAAAGGCTTTCTTTACAAGGCGGCTCATATCGAAATACACTTCCCAATAATCCTCGGTATTTACCCACGGATAGCAGGCGATATTCACCGAGCTTTCTCCGAGCGAATGAACGCTTATCAGCGGCTTAGGCTCGTCAAGAATTTTTTCATGTGCCGATACGATCTCTTTAAGCAGCTCTACCGCCTTATCGGGATCCGCCTTATACGATATCGGGAAGATGAAATCTATCCTCCGCGTCTTGTTGTAGGTGAAATTGGTCACCTTTGACTTTACTATCTCGCCGTTCGGGATAAATACCGCTTTATTATCATACGTCAACAGCTGAGTGTACCAGATACTTATCGCCTCAACAGTGCCTTCAACGCCGTTTGTTTCTATGTAATCGCCCACCTTGAACGGCTTTGCGATGAGCACGTTGAACCCGCCGGCAACATTGGACAGGCTGTCCTGAAGCGCAAGCCCTATCGCTACTCCGGCGGTGCCTATCACCGCTATCATGGAGGTCATCGGCACTCCAAGCACCGCAAGCACGATAGTCAGCAGCAGCACGTAAAGCACGATCCTTACTAAAGAATACATGAACCGCGTCACGGTAAGGTCTATGCTGGTGCGCTGCATACCCTTTTTCATAAGCTTAAGTATCAGCTTTGAAAGGAGATATCCGGCGACAAGTATCACCAGCGCCGCTATCAGTGTAGGCAGATATCCGAGAAAGCCGTTCCATATCATTTCGGCGAATTTCTGCGCCTGATGGAGCTGCTCTTCGGCGTTTTCTATTATTCCCTCTTCAAATAATATCATTTATACACTCCCGCTATTCAGAGGATCCGTCCTCTTTCTTTTCGCTCACCTGGAGCGAAACAACATACTCGCCGGTCACCCAGCACTTGGTGTTTGCACGTCTTACCTCGACCTGAGCGTTAAGGTCGTACAGCCCCGGCGAAAGCGTAGTACCCATCAGATCGACGGTGGCATACATATTCTTTGCGATAAGCGCGGCTATCTCATTGCTCGGTCCGGTAACGTTCACCGACAATTCATTCGTCAGTACGTCAACGTCGTAATTGTCCGGCGCATTGGTAACGATAATGTTTTCCTTGGGTACGGTAAAGCTGAGGAAGGTGTAATTATCCGCGTTTTCAAACGTTATCATCGCGGAGGTGTTGCCGCTTACGTTGTTGTAATTTTCCGGCAATGTTATCGGCAAGGTCAGCCGCTGCAAATACCTTGTGGTAAGCTGACTTAGATCAATAGTACCGACCTCAAAGCTCTCCTGCATATCTATCGACTTATCCGGCGAGGATATGGTAAGCTCCTCCGGGTAAATGGTATATTTAAGGCTGCTAAGATCGAAATAATTCGGCACATTGCTGAACTTTACCGTCAGCGGGAGCGTCTTTTGCGTCAGCAGCGACACGTTGACCTTAAACTCGGTATTATCCGCGGTGATGTCGGGATTTTCAATAACGGCGTTATTCTCGTCGATGTATACCGCCTTGCCGTCGGTGGTGACCGATTCGTCGGCTGCTCCGCGGTAGTCCGAGCGTATCTCAACCCGCTTTACCGCCGCGATATCATCGGAGCTGCCGGTAAGGGTTATAGTCGCGGGCTCTGCGGTAATGCTGTCCTTTTTAAGATCGCCCTGCGGTATCAGCCCGTCTGCGGTCGCCGTCATAGTGCCGTCCGCTAAGCTGAACGTCTTGCTGACGATCTCCTCCACCTTAACCGCTACCTGTATATCCGAATCGTCGATGGTGCAGTTGATGTTATTCACTGTTTCGACGTTGACGCCGACGTTATACTCTCCGGGGCCGGTTATATCCGAAAGGTCGAGCGTCGCGGTGAAATCATCCGCGCTTAAATTGCCGATGTCGTAGCGCTTTCCGCTTATCTGCACCGAAATATTCTGCTCAAAGCCCTCTTCAATGCTGAGGCTGTGGGCGTTCATATAATCGGTAGGCACGGCGCTTACCGGAATATCGCTTACATGAGTAACGATATCCGGGAATATCTGTATCGAAATAGCGAACCATATTACCACCGCCGCTATCAGCGCGATGATAATATATTTAAGCTCTTTTACAAACGACCGCAAAAGATTTTTCAGAAAATTTGTCATTGCTCTGCCGCCTCCTTTTCACTTGCTTTACGGGAGGCTTTTTTCTCTTTTTTCTTACGCGGCTTTTTAGGCTCCGCCTTATCCGGCAGCAGCTTTTCTTCAAGCAGCTTATGCAGCGAATCCTTGTTGTAAAAGCGCGTAAGACTGCCGTTTTCCGATACCGAGATAGTGCCTGTTTCTTCGGATACCACCACCGTTATCGCGTCGGATACCTCGCTTATTCCTATAGCGGCTCTGTGGCGGGAACCCAAAGACTTCGATATAAGCTCTTCCTTCTGCGGCTTCGGCAAAAAGCACCCCGCCGCGTAAATACGGCTGTCGCGTATTATCACCGCACCGTCATGAAGCGGCGTATTCGGGAAAAAGATATTGCCGAACACCTCCGGACTGGGTATGGCGTTAAGCACCGTACCGGTATCTATCTGCTCGCCTAACTTTGTTTCGCGTTCAAACACTATCAGCGCTCCCGTCGCGGTGAGCGAAAGCTGCTCACATGCGGAGCATACCGCGTCTATACAAGCTACCGCCTCGTTATAAGCGGAATCGTTGCTGTCAAAATTTCTTGCTATACCCTTTACTTTGGTATGTCCCACCTTTTCCAATACGCGCCTTAATTCCGGCTGGAACACGATAAGTATAGCGACTATGCCGACATTTAAGAACGTGTCTATAATTACCCGCATAGCCTTAAGCTCAAACTGATTTACAAGGAAAAACAGCACGGCAACAAGGAGAATACCCTTTACCAGCTGCATGGCACGGGTCTCCCTGAAGATTTTTATTCCTTTGTAGATGAGCCATGCCAGCAGAAGAATATCAATGTAGTCTATCGGCTCCATCAGCCGGAAAACGCTGAGCAGGTTCTCCCATATGTCGGTCAGATAATCCAACTGTTTTTCCCTCATTCCGGTTTGTGTGTAAAAAATTCACACTCTTATTTATATATTGTAACATTATTTTTCCCCGATTTCAATATGCTTTTATAAATTTTTTATAAATTTTTGTACCGGGCAGAGCCTTTTGGTATTCAGCGGAATTTCTTGTTGACGAATGAGACGAATCTTGCGGCGTCATGCTCGGTATTGAACACCGACGGCGCAAGTCTTACGGAGCCGTTTATGTTCGAGCCTTTTTTGCCGATAGTGCCTAATTTTCTATGGGCGAGGAAATTGCAGTGCAGCCCCGCCCTGAGATAAAACCCGTTATCCGAGAGTATCTGCGCTGCTTCGGAGGAAAGCATGCCGTATACATTAAAGGACACTACCGGAAGATAGCGCAGCCCGTTCTGACGGTAAACTTTTATCTTGGGATTTTTTGTAAGACCTTTCAGCACGATATCGCAGAGGGCTGTTTCATGTTCGTTGATACGGCGTATCCCGCGCGCCTTTACAAACGAAACGCCCGCGCCTAAAGCTATGGCGCCGGGGGTATTTATCGTGCCGCTTTCCAGCATATCCGGAAGAAAATCCGGCTGCTCCGCGCTTTCACTCATACTGCCTGTACCGCCCTGTATTATGCTTTTGAGCGGGTATTTCCCGTCGGTCAGCAGCAGTCCCGTACCCATAGGGCCGTAAAGTCCCTTATGCCCCGGCGCGCAGATAATATTTATTCCGTCGGACAGGCTGAGCGGGATAACTCCGGCGGCTTGGGCACAGTCGGCGATAAAGCAGATATTATTTTGAGCACAGAGCTTTCCAAGCGCAGCTATCGGCGTCAGCCTGCCGTCAACGTTACATCCGGCGGTAGCGACCATTATCCTTGTATCGCTTCTGATAAGGCGTTTTACGCTGCGGATAAGATCGTCGTCGCAGCTTCCGCTGTCGGCTATGCTGTAGGACGCTTTCCCCTCTTTTGCAAGCTCGTATATCGGTCTTATCACGGCGTTATGCTCAAGGTCGGTGGTGATGATATGGGGCTTGCCGTACATAGCGCAGACGCCTTTTATCGCAAAGTTCAGCGAATGGGTGCAGTTAAGCGTAAAGACGGTGTTTTCGGTCTTTGCGCCGAAGAACTCCGCGCAGCGCTGTCTTGCGATAAACACCTGCTCCGAGGTGCGCTGCGACAGTACATGTCCGGAGCGTCCGGGATTCGCCCCGTAGTCATACAGCGCCCTGTCCGCGCTTTTTATAACGCAGGCGGGTTTGGGGTAGGTAGTGGCGGCGTTGTCAAAATATATCATGTCAGCTCGCCCTCCCTTTTTATATCGAGGCATTCTATCCCGCCCAGCTGTAATATGCGGCAGATATGCTCGGGGTCGCCGTTTACCCATACGCCGAAACGGCAGCCGTGCGGCGAGGATATCTTGTCGTATCCGGCGGTTATTTTCGCCTTTTTCAGCGCATTAACGGCGTTCCACGCCATAGTAGATGATCTTAATATAATAAAGCTTTTCAAGCAAATCAGTCCTTTCGGAAAAATTGGTGATATTAAAATATATGTCGTTTTTAGTTTCTTGTTAAAAAAAGAGGGGTATATTACGGAATATTGTTATATTTGCACGAAAAACAAGAAATAATAAGTCTGAAAAATAAATTTTCAGACTGTGAGTTTTGCGCTTTGCCGAATACGGTCGGCAATTTTGCTTTGCAAAAACGCACAAAACTCGAAAGAAGAAAAAATAAATTTTCAGACTGTGAGTTTTGCGCTTTGCCGAATACGGTCGGCAATTTTGCTTTGCAAAAACGCACAAAACTCGAAAGAAGAAAAAATAAATTTTTCAGACTGTGAGTTTTGCGCTTTGCCGAATACGGTCGGCAATTTTGCTTCGCAAAAACGCACAAAACTCGAAAGAAGAAAAAATAAATTTTTCAGACTGTGAGTTTTGCGCTTTGCCGAATACGGTC
>CANQKE010000035.1 GCA_947624435.1 uncultured Ruminiclostridium sp. | reverse complement strand
AAGCAGGTGATAGGGATATGTCTTACGGCATTTATGCAAACGACGCTGCTTTTTCTGGGGCTTATGACCTTTTCTCAGAATATGCTGCTCGGAATAGGGGTAATGCTTGCCGCAAACGAGGTGCCGAGGATAGCTCAGCAGTTCGGTCTGGACAGCTCTATAAGAGTTAATCTAACAAATGTTGTTCATGCTACAACGACAGCGGTAAATCTTACCCGCTCTATCGTTCGCTGATAAGACAATTTCTTATTAAGTTCAAAGAAACCCTTGCATTTTGACAGAATATAAGCTATACTAATTTTAACGGAGAACGGAAAGGCGGTGGGAGTATGCTTAATATAAGCGGAGAAATTATGTCGGGCGATAAAGCGGTCGCCAAAGTAAAAAACGGCGAAGTCACAGAATACGACGCGGCGCTTGTCCCGCTGTACCTAAAGCGCACCAAGAACGTTGAGGGCTGGCTTGCATCAAGAGCTATAGACACCCACCGCACTAATTCAAGGCTTCTTAAACGGGCATTAAGGCTGCATAACGCGGATGACGCGCAGACGGCGTTAGCGGTGAACGGTGCGACCGTGACCGATAGATACTGGTTCAGACCCGACGGCTCGACCGCCCGCTATGAGGATATACGGTTCAAGGAGAATTATTTTGACACTTTGGCTTTGCGCGGAGATCCCGACGGATTTTCTCATAAGCCGTCGCGAACGCCGGAGCTTACAAATATCGGCAGCTATGAGAAATGCTGGCGGCTGATAGACGGCGGCTGGTGGATGTACAAAAGCGGAAATCAAAACGAGTACTTCTCGGAGCTGTTTATATGCGCCCTCGGCGAAAAGTTGGGCTTAGATATGGCGCATTACGAGCTCGACGGCGGGTATATCCGCACAAAGGACTTTACCCGCGGCGCGTCGGTCAATTTTGAGCCTATATCCGCGCTGACGGACGATAATGATGATTATGAAGAATGCTTTGACGTAATTTCCGCGCTGTCCGCCGAGCTTGCCGAACAGTATCTGAAAATAATATGGTTAGACACCGTATGCTACAACATGGACAGGCATACCGAAAATTTCGGCTTTCTCAGGGATGTAAAAAGCGGCGAGATACTCTCTATGGCGCCGAATTTTGACAATAACATCGCGCTTATCTCAAGGGGATATCCTACCGACGTTACCCGCAAGACCGACGGTATTATCCGCATTTTCAAAGAATTTCTGGACGCAAAACCCGCCGCTCGGCAAATGCTGCTCGACATTCGGCTGCCGAATATCACCGAGGAGCTGTTGGACGATAGCTTAAACGCCGTGCCTATTGAGGCGGACGCGGAATTTATCAAAGCCTTTATTCTTAACGGTCAAGATATCGTGAATGGCATAATCTATTCTGATGAGATAGCCGAAACCGAGGACGCGCCGTCACAGGATATGTCATTGTAAAGGATTATAAATTTTTAAGGACACCGTGAGCAGCGGTGTCCTTTTTTGCGTAAAGCAGACAAAGGAAGTGAAAAATTGACTGAGAAAAACGAGGGAGATGAAAATGACATATATTTATCCGCAGAATATGCGAGCCGCAGCTAAAATATGGCTGTGGACAATGAAAGATTTTGCAATAATATTTATTGCGGCGTTGCTGTCGGCTGTGTTTATTACGCAGGCGGGATTTTTTATTCCTGCGGCGATAACGCTGTGCTATGCGTTTATGTCTATAAGGCTTGACGATACGTCGGTCATGGACTACATAAAATGTGCCGTTAGTTTTTTTCTGACATCGCAGCAGGAATACAGATGGGGGTAAAAATGAGCAGATCAAAAAACAAAAGAAATACCACTCGTGATCTCATCGGCATTAAGGGATTCACCGAATACGGCATATCGACGAATAAGGGAGAACTGCTGCTTTTTACCGTAGCGCCGACGAATATTTCCGTACTTTCTCAAGCGAATGTAAGTATAAAGATACACCATTTAATGATGGTACTGTCATCGATACCGGATATAGAAATATCCTGCACCGACTCATCGGAACGCTTTGACGACAATAAGCAATATCTGCATGAGCGTTTAGCGGAAGAAACCAACCCGAATATATCAAAGTTGTTGAGTAAGGATATAGAATTTCTGGATAGAATGCAGCTGGAGATATCCACCGCTCGTCAGTTTATGTTTGTTGTACGCTGTAAAAACATCAAGCGCGAGCAGGTTTTCCAAACCGCAAACAGAGTGGAGAAGATAATATCGGAACAAGGCTTCGAGGTGCATCGTATGTCTAAAGACGATATCAAACGATTTATTGCCATTATTTTCAAAACGTCCATGAACGGTGAAAAAATACCCGATGTAGACGGAGAGCAGTATTTTGAGTTGGACGAATAAAAAGCTTGACAACCGCATAAATTTATGATATAATCTTGTCGAAATATTAAAAAAATAAATCGACATAATATCAAAAAGAGGTGAGATACGATGTATAAGCAGGGATACAGCGAATATATTAGAAATTGCATAAATCTGATGGAACACAATCGACCGATTTATACAACGAGTCTTGCTCAAGAGTTTGCCGGACATTTTCAGCTTGACCTTCAATATGCCAGAAAGATCGTTAATCAAAACATGAAACGATTGGCGGACAAGGGAATTATCGCTCGTTTTTCCAAAGGAATATATTATCGTCCTATAGAAACGCCTTTCGGAAAATCGGTACTTAATAAAAGCGATATGCTGTATAATACGCTCACTTATGAAAACAGCGAAATAATAGGTTATGAGGGATGCCCTTCGGTCTTAAATACTTTGGGATTGTCGACCCAACTAACTGCTGAAAAAAATATCGTGACCAACAGATATCGTATGATTATTCCCAAAGGAGCAAATATACGATTGACCAAGCCTAAATGCCATATAGACTCCGACAATTTTTGTTATCTGCAGGCGATAGATATAATCCGCGGAACACGGGAATATCCGATAGATGCGAAAGATCCGCGAAAGATTATCGAAAAACATCTCGCAAAGTTTAATATAGAACCTCTTAAACTGATCGCGTTTGCAAAGAAATACGGTACAGAAAAGACTCTGACGGGAATATTGGATTTTTTTACGGAGGGACTGGTATGAGGCTTCATGAAAATAAAGATGCCTTTTTGTATGTTTTGAACTCAGTAAATGAACGTACAGGAATACGCATCGATATTTTGGAAAAGGATTATTATGTAACACTTATTTTGGAAGAATTGGCAGATAAGCAAAAAACTACGCCGGCATATTTCAAAGGCGGAACTGCTTTGTACAAAGCATTGGGCAGCATGAAAAGGTTTTCTGAGGATATCGATATAACTGTCGAAGTAGGCGATTGCGCAAATAATTCACAAGCGAAAAAGCGACTTGAGAATGTTTCTAAAAAATACACGGCTTTAAGCAGGACCTTGAACAAAGATGAAGAAATTGATAAAAAAAGCAGCATAACATCAGTATATGAATACACTCCTATCTCATCTGTCGATGACGAAGACCCGCTGCAAAGATTCAGGCGTGTAAAAGTAGAAGCTACCTCATTTACCGTCAGCGAGCCATTTGAAACATCCGTCATTTCTCCGGTTATTTATCAGGAGGCTACAGATCAGGAACGCAGCATTTTAGAGAACTCTTTTGATGTTAAACCGTTTAATATACAGACCATAAAAATTGAGAGAATCTTTACTGATAAGATATTTGCAGCAGAGTTTTACTATTCAAAAAAGGAATATGATGACGCAGCTAAGCATATTTACGATTTGGCAATAATGATGTCAGAAACGAGGATAAAGGAACTTCTTGAAGATTCAGATAAATTTGCAGACATGATATCCTTAAAACGAAAAGAGGAATTTGAGAGAATAGGCAGCGATTTATCTGATAAAATGTTCTGCGATTTTAATGTTTTCTGCGATTTGGACAACAATGACCTTGCACTCAGATATAAAAGGATGCAGGATATTTATGTACTTAATCCCGCTGATAGAGTAGAGCTTAAAGAAGTCAAAAAATCTCTTGGAACTTTGAGAGAAGTTTTGCTACGGCAAGACGGCGTCTTGCAGACGGAGAAAGAAAACAAATCTTTCAAAACGACTATGATATAATTGCGACTCATAAAATTTCCATATGTTTATTTAACCCCTTTCATCCCATTTGCGGGCAAATGAAAGGGGTTGAATTTTTAAGATTTATATACTGACAGAAAGGAAAAAGAATGTTAAAAGCCAAGCATAAAGAGCTGACGCCGGAGCAGGAAGAAGAAAAACGCACAAAGGATTTCTTTGATATGGTTCTGCCCGGCGTAATAAAATTCTTCCCCGACAGATATATTGTCGGGGATACTTATCGCTGTACTTGGGCAGTGCGAGAATATCCTCCTACCACGGAAACACAAGCGATACTCTCGCAGCTTGCCGATAAAAACGGTGTGACCTTGAGAATTTATCACCGTATGGTGGACTCTGCCGAGCAGCGTAAGATAGTACAAAACGCCACACGACGAAATAAAATGAAAGTCGGAGGAAACGATATCAACGATACCGTCGAGGCTCAGGGGAATCTTAATGACGTTGTGGAGCTGCTTGCAAATCTGCGAAAAAACAAGGAACCGTTGCTTCATTGCACGGTTTTTATCGAACTTCAGGCTAAAACCTTGAGCGATCTTCGCGCACTTCAAAGCGATGTGTCTATGGAACTTACCCGCTCAAAGCTGGAGGTCGACAGGCTTACGCTCAGGCAGAAAGAGGGCTTTCTCTCTGTTATGCCGGTCGGTTCAAATATGTTCGGAACACAATATGAACGGGTACTTCCCGCGTCGAGCGCGGCAAATCTCTATCCGTTCAACTTTTCCGGCAAGACCGATCCTCGCGGCTTGTACATAGGGCGCGATAAATTCGGTACGAATATTATCGTTGATTTTGACAGCCGCGAAAACGACAAGACCAACTCGAATATACTGATCCTCGGAAACAGCGGTCAGGGTAAGAGCTATCTGTTAAAGCTTTTGATTACGAACATTCGCGAATCGGGAAAATCGGTAATATGCCTTGATCCGGAGGCTGAATATGAGGAACTCTGTTCTGCCATAGGCGGTTGTTATGTAGATTTTATGTCCGGAAAATACATCATTAATCCTTTAGAGCCGAAAGCATGGAGCAACGGTCAGGACGATACCGACGCGGACGCGCCCGCTGCGTTTGGTAAAGCTACGCGGTTGTCACAGCATATCGCTTTCTTAAAAGATTTTTTTAGGGCATACAAGGACTTCACAGATATGCAGATAGACACGATAGAGATAATGCTGACAAAGCTTTACGCACGGTTCGGTATAACCGACAGCACAGATTACAGTGTCATGAGGCCTGTCGATTTTCCCACCATGAAAGATTTTTACGATATCTGTGAAGAAGAATTTATGACCTACGACAGCAAGCGCAAATACCTATACACTGAGGAAACCTTACAGGATATCTGCCTCGGTATACATTCCATGTGTATTGGCTCGGAAAGCAAATATTTCAACGGATACACAAATATCACCGATGACCGGTTTATTGTTTTCGGCGTTAAGGGCTTGCTGGATACTAACAAAAGATTAAAGGACACTATGCTGTTTAACATTCTGTCGTTTATGAGCAATAAGCTGTTGGGAAACGGTTACACGGCAGCCGCAATAGACGAGCTTTATTTGTTCCTGACAAATATGACGACGATTGAATATATCCGAAACGCGGCAAAGCGAGTCCGCAAAAAAGATTCCTCAATTATACTGGCAAGTCAGAATATTGAGGATTTTTTGATCCCGTCCGTTCGCGAATACACAAAGCCGTTGTTTTCTATTCCTACGCACCAATTTCTGTTCAACGCGGGACAGATCAATCCCAAAGAATACATGGACGCGATTCAAGTAGAGCCGAGCGAATTTGAGCTGATAAAGTATCCCGAACGAGGCACCTGCCTATATCGTTGCAGTAATGAGAGGTATCTGATCAGAGTTATCGCGCCCGAATATAAGGAAACGCTGTTTGGCAAAGCAGGCGGAAGATAAAATACGCGAAAGGAATGATGCAATATGAGCATATCTGCGGTTGCTTTGCTTAAAAAGGCTGCAATAGCCGCAGCGACCGATCGGAAAGTATTAAAAGCGGTAGGAGGTGTAGTGCTGGGCATAGTCATAATAATCGCCATGCCTGCCGTAGCGGTCATTTCTGTCTTTAACGGTACGGTGCAGGTGGATACTTCGGCTCTGCAGCAGAGGATAGAAGCGCAGCTTACATCGGATCAGCAAGATTTGTTGAAAGACATTGAAACCACGATGTATGACATCGAAGATGCGATGAACGACGCGGGATTTGCCGACAGAGTAAAAGAGGCTCAGGTGCTGTATACACTTTCACTGTATGAATACGCTGACGGCGAGGAGTTTGTGCAAAGGCTGACGGATTGTTTTGAAGAGGACCAGACTGATGACGAACTGATAAGTAAAGTCAATAAAGAATTCAAGACAAATATCCTTCCGGAAGACTTCACAAATGTCATGAAGAACATACGGCTGTCAGATGTATCATCCGACAGCTCTGCAGAAACGGAGAGCGGAAAATGAAGAAAACCACAATATCGATAACCTATGACGAGGAAAAACTGTCAGCTTTGAGAATGTATGCCGGTCAGAAAGGCATACAAATCGAGGCTGAGCTGAAAAAGGCTCTCGACGGGATATACAACAAGACCATCCCTGCCGGAGTGCGCGAATACATCGAGCTGTGCGCCGAAAGCAACAATTCGCCGCCGAGAACGAAAAATCAGAAACCCGTCTCCCCTGCTGCAAGCGATGACCCCTATGAAGCAAAGACGGATGAATGATACTGCTATATTTTATGAAGAACAGGAGAACACACAATGGAAGAAAGAAAAAATCAGCTATACGATAAAATTCTCACATGGATCGGCGAACACTTCAATAATGATGAGAAACTGTCAGCAGCGCTTCGCGGTAACTTAGGAATGAGTAAACAGATGCCGCACGGCCACAGTATCGACAGTCTTGACGCTGTTCTTTCTTTATGAGAAAGGAGCTGTAATTGAGAAATCAGCAATTCGGAATAGAAATTGAGATGACCGGTATAACAAGGGCTGCCGCTGCCCGTGTTATCGCCGGTCATTTTAATTCGTCGGCATCTCATGTAGGCGGCGGTTATGACACGTTCACGGTCTATGATGATTACGACAGACTTTGGAAGATAATGAGGGACACCTCGATATCCCCGCGGCGGAAAAACGGGAGCTTTGCCGGTGATGAATATAAGGTGGAGCTTGTGTCCCCGATATGTAAGTATAACGACATAACGACCATACAGGAATTGGTAAGGCATCTCCGCTTGGCAGGCGCACGGGTAAATGCTTCTTGTGGTATCCACATCCATGTGGACGCAGCGCCGCACACAGTCAAAACTCTGAACAATATCGTGAATATAATCGCCGCAAAGGAAGAACTGCTGTATACGGCTCTCAAAGTCGAGGTAGACAGAGAACGCTACTGCCAGAAAACGGATACAAGGTTCTTAAACGATCTCAACAAGCGCAAGCCGAGGTCTTTAGACGAGCTTGAACGCATCTGGTATAACGGTTCGACTGAGAGAAATATTCATCAAGCATGCGGGAGCCGAACCCGAGCCGCCCCACGACGATGCCTTTGGGCGCTTTTCGTCCCTTTCGTCTTGACAGGCGCCAGCCTGCCTGCGCCTCAAGTGACAAAAATCACCTCAAATTCATTCGCCGTGGGGTGCGCAGCAGTTTTTACGGAGCAGATTTTCGTCCAGACGAGGAGACCGAACGAAGGCATACTGTATGTATGTCGAGCGAGGGCGACGAAGTATGGGCGGAAAGATGCCCGTAAAAACCGGCTTGGGTTCGGCTCCCGCATGCTTACAGCGGCTCAAGATATCACGGCTTAAATCTTCACAGTGTGTTCTCTCACGGAACAATTGAGTTTAGATTGTTCAACTCTACGCTGCACGCGGGCGAGGTGAAAACCTACATTCAGCTTTGTCTTGCAATAAGCCATCAGGCGCTGGTGCAAAAAAGCGCTGCATATAGAAATACACAAACCGAAAATGAAAAGTACACCTTCCGCACATGGCTGCTGAGGCTGGGAATGATCGGTGAGGAATTCAAAACCGCACGTCATCATCTGCTGAAAAACCTTGACGGTAACATAGCGTGGCGCGACCCTGCGCAGGCTGAACTTCAAAAGGAACGGCTCGCGGCAAAAAAGGCGGCGGAGCTGCAGGCAGACGGATCCGAGAATGAAGTATCCGAATCAGAAGAAACCGAGCAGGAGGAAACTTCTGATTTTTCTATGGCAATGTAATTGTGAAAGGAAAATATTATAAAAAAAAGACTATATGTCGCTTACGGCAGCAACCTGAATAAGCAGCAGATGAAAGCAAGATGTCGGGACGCAAAGCTGTATGCAACAGGGACTATAAACGATTACGAATTACAGTTTAAGGGCATGCCGAACGGTTCATATGCAACCATCGCTCCTAAAAAAGGTGGGTCTGTTCCCGTTGCGGTGTGGGAGATCAGCCAAAGAGATGAGTTGATGCTGGATCGTTATGAAGGCTATCCCTCTCACTACTTCAAGCGGGACATTCCGGTACAGACAGACGCGGGTGAGATAAACGCGATGGTATATATTATGAATCTGCGAATGGGGTTCGGTCTGCCCTCGCCGCGATATTATCTTACCGTTTACAACGGCTACCGAGATTGCGGCTTGGATATCGATGTGCTTGAAAACGCTGTCATAAACAGCACGCAGAAATATTATTCCTCTGCCGTCCGGCGTGATGAACAGCAATCCTTCTTTGACGCTGAGAGTGATGATGAACCCTTCGACGAGGAATATGAGGACGAAAAATACGAGGAGGATGATGAAGAAATAGATGATGATCCGTTCTATTTCTTCAGCAATATATGATCGGAGGTGCTTATGGAGCTTATAAACAAACTCAAAGAAAATCTCGGTGACAAATATATTTTTGAGCAGACTGTCCCCGAAGATTTAATCGAAGAAACAATGAACACCGTTATCTGTACGGGTGAGATCATCACTGTTGCCGCTCTTACCGCAGGGTGCGTGAAAATAGAGGCTGCCATATATGAGCGTGACGGAGCTGCTCAAATGAACTATGATATCTATGTCAAGGACTCTTCAAACTGGATTTTCTATGACAGCCTGAACGATAACGCAACTACGAATGAAGCCGAAATGCTTGCGGCGCTTGATAAAGCGGTGCGGGAAAACGGTCTGTCATATACGGAATGCTGCTTTGAACAGATCGACGGGGAGGCACCGGCTGACGTAAAGCTCGCGATGTGACGCAAAATACAGCCCCCTGTTGCGATTTTGCAAGCTAAGTCGGGTAAGTAACCGCTAAAACATAACGAGCAAATTTGGGCGAGTTTCCGCGAGATTTTCCGCGAAAAAACGCAGGGCGAGGTTTTACGATTTGCTTGCAGGAAAAAGCATAGGGGTTGCTAAAGCACCCCTATGCGGTCTACAGCGGACGGCAATGCCGACCGCAAACGGGATATAGATAAACTTACTTTGCGGCGACACGGGGTTGCATTTTGCCGTATTTTTAACTAACGGAGTCATGGAAACAAAAAAAGCCGAACGCAACGGCATATATTAAGGGGTCACTGCAAAAAAAGAGAGGATGTGATGATTTTGCCTATTCCAAAAGACAAGCAGAAATTTGCGCTGTGGCTGCATGAAAGCACACTTAAAAAGATTGAAAAGCTATACCGCGAAGATGACTGCCGCAGCAGATCGGAATTCATTGAAAAAGCTGTTTTATTCTATGCCGGCTATCTTACCGCGGAAGATTATCGCGAGTATTTTCCTAATGTAATAACCTCGACCTTAAAAGGCACTCTTGATATCTTTGAAAATCGAATGGCGAGCCTGCTTTTCAAAATGGCGGTAGAGTTGTCTATGAATCTTCATGTTACTGCCGCAAACAATGATATAGACGATATTACGCTTTCGCGTCTGCGCGGAATGTGCGTTAATGAGGTTAAAAAAATACACGGCACAGTCAGCATGGAGGACGCTGTCAAGTTCCAGAACAGATAAAAGATGGCAAGACTTATATTAAAATGCAGATACATAAAAGCGGGCGAAAAACATTCCAAGAATTTAATAAAATACATTGCCACCCGTGACGGTGTAGAAAAAAATAACGAGTCATGGAAAAATGAAAAAGCTGCGCAAGCTCAAATAGAGTTGATAAATGAAATAGCTTGCGAATTACCCGAAACCGTTAACAGCATCGAATATAAAAACTATTTACAGAGCCCGAACAAAGGCACAGCCTCACGTTTTATCTCCTATGCAATAGATGAAAATGTCGATAAGATCGATACGCTGCAAAACTATATAGGCTACATAGCAAAGCGTCCGAGAGTCGAGCGAATAGGTACGCACGGATTGTTTTCCGATAGCGATACTCCGATAAATCTATCGGAAGTCGCAAAAGAAGTATCTCAACATAATGGTATAGTGTGGACGGATATTGTTTCGATACGCAGAGAAGACGCCGTCCGATTGAATTATGATAACGCCAAAGCGTGGCGGAGTCTGATACGAAGTCAGACCGCGGCAATGGCTGAATCCATGAAGATACCCTTGCAGGATCTGCGTTGGTATGCGGCGTTTCATAATGAGTCTTATCATCCACACGTCCATATAGTAGCTTACTCAGTCGGACGGGAACCGTATATGACCGAAAAAGGAATTGAAAAATTAAAATCGTCATTTGCCCGCGAAATTTTCAAGCAGGATCTTATTCAGATATATGAAAAGCAAACTGAATTTCGCAATGATACCGTCAGGAAAAGCCGTGATATTTTTTCAAAAATTGTATCGGACATAAACAGCGGGACATTTGAGAACCGGACGATAGCTTTGATGTTCGAAAAGCTGGCGGAACAGCTCTCTGATTACAAAGGGAAAAAAGTTTACGGTTATCTTCCGCGGAAAGCTAAAAATCTTGTGAATGGGATAGTAGATGAGGCGGAAAAGGATAAGCGCATAGCTTCGCTTTATAACCTGTGGTATGAGCAGAGAGGAAAGGTGCTGAAAACGTATACCGACACCACTCCGAACAGAATACCGCTGTCGCAGAACAAGGAATTTCGTTCAATAAAGAACGCTGTAATAAAGGAAGCGTTGAATATTATACAAAAAGCGGATAATTTTGAAGCCGAAACAGTTAAGCCGGATAGCGGAGATCTCGAAAGCGGCAGCAAATTATTATTTGATACAGCCGAAGAAACCGATCGATCAGACAAACAGCACACCGGAGATGAGAAAGAAAAAACCGAATTTGAGGGATCCCCGAAAAGCTTGCTTTTTGGGGAAGAGGAGGAGCAAGGGAGCGAGCAAGCGATTATGCCTTACAGCATAATCGCACCGAGCGGACTTTGCGACGACGAGCTTGCGGTTTTAAGGCTATTTGCATATATCACACAGCTTTTCAGAGATAGTATACAAGCGGACGGAAGAAAAATGGCAGATAAGAAATTGCGGCGAAAAATAAACGATAAAAAAGCAGCGCAAGGATTACGGCTGGAGTAAAATGCTGATTTTATTTTTTGCAAGTTGATATATCTTGCCAATTAGGCGGAAAGCCCATATACTTATATATTTTACTTTCCGTAAGAGCCTTTGATCTCCCAAAATATTCTTTTATAACTTCAGATAATAATCTTATAAAATCCATAAACTCTTTGTTTGGCAAAAGATACTTGAAAGATATTACAACAGCAAACAAATCTCTCTTTCCGCAGATATACTGAGAGCCTTTCTTAGATATCTCTAATTCCATATGTATATTAGTGTCAGGTATATCATTTTTTGTTTTATAGGTAAACAGCCTTTCATTATGAGCACAAACATTACGAAATTTTGTAATTACACTTAAATATTGTCCTAATTGTCTTTCGTTAACCTTTTCAAAATTTTTTGAGATTTTAGATTGGAGGTCGCTTGTTAACAGAGAATAAAATTTTGATAAGGTGCCGAAAGATATAGCGTTTATCAAAACCCAGAGAGGAACGTTTTGATAAGTAACTCTTTGATATTTAATATAAGGATAATTATTATTTTGATTTGCTAATTGGTCAAGAGCGCCAATTAGCCTTTTAACATCATCATTAGACGAAGCTTGCCTTATATAATTTGCGTCGTCAAGATAATACGATTGTTGTTCGCCATATTTTTCAGTAAAATAATACGAGAGCAACGAACGAATATGACGTTCGATTTTTAAGATGTATCTTAAAAATAATTCTCGTAAACTTTCGTCTAATTGATATAAAGCTAAAATATCCTCAAATAAAACGTGAGAATAAAATTTTTTGTTTGTGGGATTTCTGAGAGGTTCTTTATATCCTCCTATTAAGCCGAAATAACCGATTCTTCTTAGTGCATCTTCGGCAGATTGGCGGTCGTTAATCACAAGACCTTTATCGTTTATTAATTTGTTTATTTGTTTTTCAAATGATAAAAAAGGTTTAGCCATATATACCTCCAAAAAAAAGAGAGCTCCCGCAGGAGCTCTCCCGGTCGCATGCCACTCAAGCTTATGCAACACGATCACTGAACAATATTATACACGAAAAGAATCTTTTTGTCAAGAGTTTTTTCATGTTTTTTTGTTCGACATTATTTATATGCACATTTTTCATTTTTATAACAGCATATTTAAATGTTATGATCGATTTGATCAAGCTAATCATTAACCTTATTTATTTGCTCACTTAAGATTAATAAAAACCTAAAATCTTTTATTAATACCTTAAATTACAACTGTTAAGTTAAGCGTCAGTTGAGGATAGTGGCTGGCGAGTAATACTTCATTAGATTGAAAAGCAACCTAAGATAATTATATTTTGATTGCTTTAATTTGTCAATAAAAAGTATATTTTTTACAGAAGAACAAAAGCTCCGTGCCGCCAATACCGATATTGCCGAGCTGCTGATGCAGCAAGGCGAGAGCCTCAAACGCAGCGGGCGGGAATATCAATGGCGGGACGGCTCTGACAAGGTCACGATAAAAGGAAACCTTTGGTTTCACCAATACGAGCAGGTCGGCGGTAATGCCATACAGTTTGCCAAACGGTTTTTCAATACGGAACTATTTTATAACCGCACAAAACAAGGTATATTCCGCTGTCAATTCGGCTATGGTTATTGTGTACCGGGAGATTTGTGAGCAGATATATAAGGCATGTGGTGAAAATGATAGGGCAGAGTACGGCAAAAGTCTTATCAAGTACCTTTCTGAAAGATTGATACCTGAGTTTAGAAAAGGATTCGATGGGAGTAGCTTGTGAAAAAATGCGAAAGTTTTATTTGACATATCCAATTCGGAACACACTGTGTGCCGAATTGAGCCGGTTATCTTTGCAATAAAGCTTAACCCATTATTCCGCGGGCTAATGTCAAAGATATTTTACAGGGATAACCCGATCACCGTTTTTCAGGCTGACCAAATTATCATACAAGCAGATAACGCCTCCGTTTCCTCGCTTCACATTCGGTATTTTATCAAGCACGGCAAAAGCTTCTACATCTTTTTTCTGCGGATCGGCGTGCTTTTTCATTTCCAACGGGTAAAGTGTCCCGCCGTCTTCAATCAAAAGATCGATTTCGTTCATATCTTTGTCGCGATAGAAGTACAGTGGCGGTTCAAGTATCCCTTTGTTATAATAGCTCTTTATGATCTCTGATATTACAAAGCTCTCAAAGAACGCACCTGCCATTGCGCCGTTTTTCAGAACATCAGGCGTGTTCCACCTTGTTAAATATGCGGCAAGCCCGGTGTCGAGAAAGTATAGTTTGGGCGTTTTTATTGCTCGCTTGGTGATGTTATTCGAGTACGGCTGCAAAAGATAAACAATATTTGAAGCAACGAGGATAGACAGCCATCGTTCTGCTGTCGGTTGACTGATCCCCACATCGCGGGCAAGCGATGAAAGATTGAGAAGCTGACCTGTAGATGCGGCAGCAGCTGTCATAAAGCGTGTGAATTTTACTGTATCGCCAATCTCTGTTAAGTCACGAACATCTCGTTCGATATAGGTACGGACATATGCGCCGTAGAACATTTGCCAATCATAGTCAGGGTTATCAAATAATTCCGGCATACTGCCGCGATGAATAGTGTGCCACGCCTCGTTGTAGGAAATATCCGTAAGCTGCTCCTTACGGGCAGTTAAATATTCATCAGTCGGCAGAAAAGGCACATCAAAATCGATATGATGAGATTCTCTAAGCGAAAAGCCTAACAGCGTAACAAGACCGATGCGCCCCGATAAAGATTCGCTGACGCCCTTCATCATTTGAAATTGCTGAGAACCGCACATAAAGAATTGCCCTTTTTTATGATCACGATCAAGAATAATTTTAATTTGTGTAAACAATTCGGGTGCCTTTTGAATTTCATCAACAAATACGGGAGGCGGATTGTCCTTAAAAAATGTTCCGCTTTCTTCCCGCGCACTTGCACGAACGACTAAATCGTCAAGAGCGGCATAGTTAAGGTTCTGCGTCATATTCTGCAGCATTGTTGTCTTGCCGACCTGACGCGGACCGGCAACAAGAATTGCTCCAAACATTTTTGCAAGCTTATCAACAGTCTGTTCGGCATGTCTTTTAATATACAACTCCAATCGCTCCCTCCGGCTAATTTAATATGTAATATTATTATAGCCGAATTGAGTAGAAAAATCAACCCTTTTTATGAAAAATTGCAAAAGCAAAAAGCAAATTAGAAAAGAAAGGAGAACTATGACTTACATACCTTTTACAGAAGAACAAAAGCTCCGTGCCGCCAATACCGATATTGCCGAGCTGCTGATGCAGCAAGGCGAGAGCCTCAAACGCAGCGGGCGGGAATATCAATGGCGGGACGGAGCTGACAAGGTCACGATAAAAGGAAACCTTTGGTTTCACCAATATGAGCAGGTCGGCGGTAATGCCATACAGTTTGCCAAACGGTTTTTCAATATGAATTTCACCGAGGCGGTAGAGTATCTGTTAAAGCATCAGGGCGAAGTCAATTTGATACCTCCTACTGCACTGAAAAGCAAAGAAAGGAAACCGTTCAAGCTCCCGCCTCATAATAACAATATGCGCCGTGTCTTCACATATTTGAATGTCCTCAGAGGAATAGACACTGATGTTATACGTGCCTTCGCGAACCGAAAAATGATATATGAGTCCGATTATTATCACAACGCCGTGTTTGTCGGATATGACCTTAACGGCAAACCGCGCCATGCCCATAAACGAGGCACGGGACAGCAAAGCCAATTCAAATGTAATGCCGACGGCAGCATTCCCGAATACAGCTTTCACTGGCACGGCAGTAACGATAAAATATATCTCTTTGAAGCACCTATTGATATGCTGTCATACATAACGATGCACAAAGAAGAATGGAAGAAAAGCAGTTATGCGGCATCCTGTTCGGTATCCGACAGGGTGCTTTTTCAATGTCTGAAGGATGATCCGCAGTTAAAAAAGGTTTATCTGTGTTTCGACAATGATGAGAAAGGGCAAGAAGCGGCTCGACGCATCAGCGATAAGCTGTCCGCGGCGGGAGTGTCATCAGAGATCCTCGTTCCGATAAAAAAAGATTGGAACGAGGACCTTGTATTTCAAAAAGCTCAAGAAAATAAAGAGGAGAGGAAAGATTTTGAATGTCGGGCGGCGTTGCAACTTTAATAACGGTATGTACGATAATGTTTATGATAATCGGGGGTGTTACGCTGCTGTCGCATATTTACAGCTTAAACAGTATTAAAGCAAAAACTGTGGGCAACGGACAGCACGGAACGGCGCGATGGGCTACCAAAGCAGAAACAGCAAAGACTTATAAGCATATCCCGTTTACGCCCGAACGGTGGCGCAAGCAAGCAAAAGAGAAAGGAACAGCGACTACACCTGACGGGAAAGCTCTGCCTCAGGGAATTGTTGTAGGCTGCACCGACTCTAAGATCGGTACAACCGCCATTATTGATACCGGAGATGTCCATGTACTGATGATAGGCGCAGCAGGTGTCGGTAAAACGGCGTATTGGCTGTACCCTTGCATCGAATACGCCTGCGCGTCAGGTATGAGCTTTCTGTCGACCGACACAAAGGGAGATGTTATGCGCAGTTACGGAACAATAGCCCGTGACTGTTACGGATATAATGTATCTGTTATTGATCTGCGAAATCCAATGCGCTCTGACGGCAATAATCTGCTGCATCTTGTTAATAAATACATGGATCTGTATAAAGAAAATCCGAATGAATTAGTCTACAAGGCAAAAGCAGAAAAGTACTCAAAGATAATATCCAAGACCATAATCCTATCCGGCATGGATTCGGCGTCGTTCGGGCAAAACGCGTTCTTTTACGATGCCGCCGAGGGGTTGTTGACAGCTGCAATTTTACTGGTTGCCGAATTTTGTGAGCCTCATAAACGACACATAGTTTCTGTTTTTAAGATCATACAGGAGCTGCTTGCGCCATCACAGACAAAAAACAAAAATCAATTTCAACAGCTTATGGACCTTTTGCCCGATGATCATAAGGCAAAATGGTTTGCAGGGGCAGCTCTAAATACCGCCGAACAGTCGATGGCGTCGGTTATGTCTACCGCTTTATCACGATTGAATTCTTTTCTGGACTCGGAGCTTGAGCAGCTGCTGTGCTTTGATACTACGATAGACGCCGAGAAATTCTGCAAAGAAAAAAGTGCTGTTTTTGTCATTATGCCGGAGGAAAATCCCAACACATTCTTTATGATATCACTGATAGTTCAGCAATTCTATCGTGAAATATTATCGGTAGCGGATGAAATGGGCGGCAAGCTGACAAACCGCTGTGTGTTTTTCTGCGATGAATTCGGTACTTTGCCTAAGATAGAATCGGCAGAAATGATGTTTTCTGCTTCACGTTCCCGCCGTTTGCAGATAGTCCCGATAATCCAATCCTTCTCGCAGCTTGACAAAAATTACGGAAAAGAGGGGGCAGAAATAATTGTTGATAATACTCAGGTGATAATTTTCGGCGGGTTTGCACCGAACTCATCCTCTGCTGAAATTCTCTCGAAAGCTCTGGGCTGCAGAACGGTTATGTCGGGTTCGGTATCCCGCAGCAAGAATGATCCTTCACAATCTTTGCAAATGATAGAGCGCCCGATTATGACATCCGATGAACTTAAATCCATGCCAAAGGGTCAGTTTGTTGTGATGAAAACCGGAGCTTACCCCATGAAGGTCAAGCTGAAGCTGTTTTATGAATGGGGGATAAAGTTTAGTTCCGATTACAATGTAAAAGAAAACGGCAACCGAAAGGTGGAATATGCGGACAAAGACGAGATAATTAAAGGGATCATGAAAAAATATCACGATGTAGATTTAGACGATATTCCGCCTAATGCAATTCCGGTGGAAAACGGCAGACAAACCCATACCACTCAGACCTCTCGCCGCAAACAGCCTTACAGAAAATGCGAATTACGCACCGAGTCTCCGTCTCAGATTGTGGATGATGAAAATGAGTAAACTTGATTTTCTGTACCGTTTGGAACTGCCGCACAGGGCTGTATCTGTTTTTATTTATCTGCACGACCGGGCAAACAAGGATGGAGAATGCTGGCCGTCAATAAAAACTGTAGCACATGACTTAAAGCTGTCGCCTTCGACTGTACGCAGGGCTTTACGGGATCTGCGAAAAGCTCAGCTTGTGGAAACCAAGCAGAGATACCGCGATTCAGGCGGGAAAAGCAGCTTGCTGTTTAAAATACGGCAGCTATAGAAAAGCTGTTGAAAAATGCTGCAAATGGGGTCCCCAAAAAGCTTGCTTTTTGGGGCAGAGGAGGAGCAAGGGAGCGAACAAGCGGACATGCCCTTGCGGTATGTCCGCAGCTGAGCGGACTTTGCGACGACGAGGTGGCAGGTGGTACCTGTCATGGCGGCAGGTGCATGTTAACTACCCAATATATAATATTTTTATAGCAGAAAGGGAAATTAGAATAAATGCTTAATAGCTGATAGTATCTGCATTTAAGAAACAGTGAGAATACCAAAACCGGCTTTCTCTACATTTTTATTTCGCTTTTATCAATAACATAGCTGTTGTCCGAGGTATCATAATACAGCTTATCGGCGTCGCAGCGCAGAGTATCTTTTTTCACCCGCTTATCGGAAAGCAGGACCGTAGTTTTAGTTTTTATCTCGTATGCTTTCAGTTGCCGGTCGCTGTTTACATAACATATATAATCGTTATCGTACGCTACCTCCTCTATCTTCTCGTCTATCACACAGCTTACGCTGTTCAAGCCGTCAAGAACAAATATCCTATCATCTAAAAACAAATAAAGCTCGTCGTTTACGGTAAATATGTATGATATCATCGAGCCGAGATCCGTCGATATAAATGAAACGGTCAATCCCAATGCATTTTTCTTCATTCCGCTATACGGGGAAAATATTTTTTCATATACCATATCGGACAGTCTTATCCGCCAGACATCGGAGGAACCGTCAAGAAAATATAAATAATCGTCTGATGCGCAGCAATCCTTTATAAGTGAAATATCGGAAAAGCACGGAAAAGGTATCGGCGTAGTCATGCCGCTTGATTTTTCCGTATAGCAAAGCCTTTCGGGCTTATCTTCATCGACAGCTTCTTCTACTGTAAATATATATTTTTCGTTTTCACAGCTTTCAAAAAATGAAGAATAAATACTGAATCCTCCGTATACTTCACGCTTTGGCTCTGACGCGCTGCATGATGTGAACATAAGGAGCACCGCCAACGGCAAAGCGGCGGCGGACTTTTTATGCTTATTGATGTTTTTCATAAGGCGGTTTTTGCTCAGATGAATAAGCAGCGCATAGCCTGCCGTGATAAACAAAACCGTAAAGCAGATAAGTCCGAAAAGATAACCTTTCGGCACACCGCGGAAGATAAAAATATCATCATACCCCGGTTCGCAAACATTTCCGAAAAAGTACCCGTACCCTTTAAGCAGACCTGTCGGGATAAAATAAGCCTGGCTGTCCCGTTCGGCAAGATAATCCGCCGCTATCGGAAACGCACTGTACGGGAATATTGCCGCAATATAGCTTTTGGAAAAATGCGCGGTCAGCATGGCAAGTGTGCAGATAAAAATGTACCCGACGGGCTTCATCGCCCACGCCGCGGCAAACGCCCCGAATATGCTTATATCATAATCGGTATTTTGGTATTGCTGCAGTGAGCAAAGAGAGTGATCCCAATACTCGCTCGGCAGCTGTGCATTCAGCTTTATCAGGTCAATACCAAACAGCACGGCGCAGACAAATATTATCAGCAAGGTCAAAACGGCAAGCTTTGCCGCCATTGTGCTTTTCTGCCCTGCCGGAGTCGTTATCAGTATCAGGTCGCTTTTGCTTGTCTGCTCTGCCATTATCGCAAACGCGCCGCAGAAAGCAACGGCGAGCAAAAGGAAATAGTTTATCTCGCCGCCCTGCATAGCCGGCACGGTCTGCACAGGCAGCAGCATACGGTCGTCCTTGTCGGCAGCTGCATATTGATATTGCTCGAAGATCGTGCTGATAATATTGTCATCGTCGAGTATTTCCTTATACGGCTCCAGCCCATTGTCAAGCTCCTCATCGGTAAGACCGCCGCTGATGAATTTATCCGTCAACTCCTCCTCAAGCGCCTCGGCAGCAAGCAATTCTTCATACATAGCGGTTATCTTTTCTTCCTTTTCCTCGGTCAGGAAGCCCGTCAGCGGGGTCATGATTTCAAGATAACGCGCTCTTTCTCCCGCAGTCCTAAAGCCTTGATCCGGCGTTAAAGCGCCGTTCAGCGAAAACAAGGAGCTTATGATAACAAAAAGCATAATGAACAGCGCGTATTGCTTTATAAGTATCTTTTTTATTTCGTATCGTAATATCTTCATACCGCGCCTCCTGTTTTGATCTTCGGCACGGTGCGGATGTAGCAGATGATATGCGCGATCACGGTCAGCACAAGGCTTACCGCTGCGGTAAATGCGGGCGCGGGTATCGGTATACCAAACACTCCGACCACCTCGAAGGAGGACAGCTGATTTTTCATATTAACAAGATTTATCGGGGATAAAAATTCGGGCAGCTGTTCGCTTATTAGTATCAGCCCTATTATCCCCGCGAGGCTGACGGCAACGCAGGCTCCGATATTTTTACCGAAGGTGGAGATAAGCATAACAAGCTCTCCGATAAATAAAAACGCTATCAGCTTTCCGATAACGGAAAACACCAGCGCACCCCCTACAGTTATTGCAAAGGGCGTATATCTGTAGTCGGCCATAGCGTACAGCGGCTGTTCGATAAATTCAAGTCCGTACAGCGACCCGAAATATATAAGATCAAAGACCGCAAATATGACCGTCATAATAAGGACAAACAGATACATCGAGCAGTGCTTTGCCCAAAATACCGACCTTGCTCGTCCGCAGGATATTATGGTACGGTTTGCACCGATGCTTTTTTCTTTGACAAAGCTCGGAGCAAACGCAAATATTATCAGCAGTATGATAAGCAGCGAGGAAAACTCATAGTCGAAATACATATCAAACGCCCTGTAACGCCCGTAAACAGGTATTATCCTGTCGTGATAAAGAGCCTTTATCAGTAGGTTTTTATTTACCTCAAAACTGCTTTTGCCTGTATAGAACGAAATGTTTTCGTCCGCCTGCCGCCGCAGTGCAATTATATCGTTCGGGTAAAGATATATCTCCTGCATATTTTCGATAAGCCGATCCGTTTCTAATTTGTCTGCAAACGCAAAACCTGTGTAAAATTCACTGCTCGGGTTTTTGGTATCATAATTTCCGCTCGATATTATCGCATCCATTTTCTGCTGATATTCTAAAGCCTGTTTTATTTTCTGCTCGGTCATCTCGCCCTTATACTGCTCATATATACCGTCCGTATAAACGGGGTCGTCGCCGCTTCCGTAATAATCGCTCGGCGAGTAAAGACGAAACGTTTCGTTCAGCTTATATAGGTTTACTAAGGCAAAAGCGATGATCATAATAAGCAACGGCAGTCTGAAGATATTTTTTATAAGCTCGTAAAAAAACAGTTTCATATCACATATCTCCGAAATGATAGATGCAGACGTCCTCCAGCGACGGATCGACCCTCACGGCGTCTTTATCAGGCTTATCCTCAGATATTATCCGCAGCGTGTATTTGCTGCCGTTGCTGACCGCGTTGGATACACGCAGTCTGCCCATACGTTCCATGACCTCGGAACTGTCCGCTTGACATTCCCATACATGGCCCGACACCGTATTGCAAAGCTCTTGCTGTGTGCCGCATTTTATTATCTTGCCGCCGTCCATAAGCACAACAGTTTTTGCAATATATGCGATGTCGGTAACAATGTGAGTGGCAAGTATAACTATCTTGTCTGCTGCAAGGGAGCTTATCACATTGCGGAAGCGTATGCGCTCCTTAACGTCCAGTCCGGCGGTAGGCTCATCAAAGATAAGCACCTTTGGCTCTCCCACTATTGCCTGCGCTATACCGAGCCGCTGCTTCATTCCGCCGGAAAACGCGCCTATTTTCCTGTCCGCGTCCTCTCCGAGATTTACCTTTTCGAGAATATCAAGAGCATAGGCGCCATCATCGGCGGTCTTGTATTTTTTAAGCGCCATTATGTACCTGATATAATCCCGCGCCGTAAAGTTGCGGTAAAAATCCATTCCCTGCGGCATAAAGCCGAGGTGTGACAGATAATCACGGCTGCCGTTATCGTCAAAATCAATGCTGCCTTTATCCTTTGAGATTATACCTGTAATAATATTCATCAGCGTGGATTTGCCCGCGCCATTGGGACCGAGGATTCCATACACGCCCTCGGTCATGGTAAGGGTGAAGTCCGTAAGCACGTTTTTTGCTTTTTTCCCTCTTGAATAGGATTTTGTTATGCTTTTAAGAATCAGTTCCATTTTATCCACCTATATCATACAGCTTATTGTCACCCGTCGAGGGGAGCATAAATTTATCGTTGCCGCATATTACTGCCGAAAACCATACATCGGGTACGTCCTCTATCGTTTGCAAAAGCCCGCCTGTCGCGGTATCATATATCCTTACGCTGCTGTCGGTCTTCCAGTTTTCCGACAGGTCGAAATGCGGGGAAAGCGCGATTATCCTGCTGCCGTCGGGGGTTATCATACAGCTGTAGGTTTCGTTTAGATTAGCGGTCTTTATCTGTCTGAATTTTCTCTGCTGTTTGTCAAATATCGGTATATATCCCTCGTCATTGCAGTCGGGAGCTCCTTTGCCGGACAAATAAAGAGTGTAATTTTCGGCAGGTATTATCATAGGCGTTATTCCGCTGTATTTCTCTATCTCAATATCAGAGGTGATGATCTCGCCGGTATTCAGATCTATTACGGCAGGGGAAAATTCGGAATCATTTGCCGCGTTTGAAAGAACAGTATACATCAGACCGTCCTTTATTACCGTGTTGTTTCCGAAGCCGTGTTTCTTACCCTTAGGCAGCTCGCACAGCTTTGTTTTCTTATCGCTTTCTATATCGGTAATATACAGCTCCTCGTAATAGTCGGGGTCGTCGCTGTCATTCACACATCTTATCTCTACCTTGTATTTGTCGTCCTCGGAAAAGTAAATATCCCATGAGCTTTCGCTGACAAAGCAGTCATCCACAAGATCAAAGCTGCGGTCGTATATAAGGTAATCTGTTCCGTAAGGCTTATCACCTTGTGCGTCCTGCCATTTAGTCACAATAAAATATTTGTCGGTTATCTGCATATTGAGGTAATCTATATCGTCACATTCTTCATAGGGAATATTTGATGTTGTTCCGGTAACGGGGTCGTAAACGACATTATTTCCCAAAAAGCTGCATTTCCCTATATCCCACGAGTAGAATTTATTTATCACCTCGTTTTTCTCGATGTCATACATATACATATATCCGCCGTACTGATCTGTCAGCAATGCGATGCGCGACCCGTTTTCGTCATTATAATAGCCTAAAACGCCGCACTCTTTGAGCCTCGGCAGGGATTTCGGGTCGGTATTTTCCGGCTCTAAGCTCTCCGTGTTTTCGGGTATGCTTTCGGGAGCGGAATACTGACTGTCGTCATATGTTGCGCCTATATAATCATTACCGACCACTAAGTGCGGTGTGGTGGCTTGAAGTGAAGCCGGGAAGATTTCTTCGTTATAATCCTTCAGTACCGCGACACACTGTATCGTGTCGCCACGCTGTACCTCGTCGGGTCTTATCTCGGCGGTGTAAAGATAGCCCTTTTTCACCGTCATCTCTATGTACTCTTTACCGCCGTTGAATGCAGCCTGCTGATTGTTTTTCAGCAGTATGATCCTGTATGTACCCGGTTCAAGGTTGATGCTCGTATATGTAAACGACAGGTTGCCGTCGTCCGACAGCTTTAACGCGCCGCTTCTGACGTCCTGCTGTTCGATATAATCATAGGATAGGTCGGGATTGTATTTCGTTTCGGTGAAAAGCTCATCTGCGAGCTTATCGGTCATAAGCTGCTCGGTATATTCATCGGTAAAAACAGGTGATACTGTCTTTGGCTTTGATTTGAATTCTATCCGACTCGGCATCATCCATTTAATATCGTGCGTATTGCCATAGCCGATAAAGCTCTCACTTGCCTGATATGTCGGATTAAAGCTGTGTGCAAACGACATCGACACCTGCTTTTTATCCGCGTCTTCTTCGGATACCTGTGGGTCAAAGGTGACATCAAACTCCGTGCTCTCACCGGGGGCAATGCCCTCGCAAATTATCATCGTCTGATTTTCCTGCCCGTTTCCCGATAAGCTCTGAAATATGCCGTTGATGTTGCAGCATATCCCTATCGACATATTCGCCTTATTATCATTGTCCGCAGTGACGGATACTTTTACAGTGACGGGCTTTCCTTCATAAACTATTGGTTTGCTGTCGTTTATTTCAGCCGAAAATCCCCCTGAACTGTATGCTCCGAGAATACTTGCCGCATTATCGGTATCGGCTATATCTAATGTAGGCAGAGAAAAAATATCCTCCACCGGTTGTTCGGAGTTGTCCGAGGTCCCCGCACAGGCTGTGCTGAGCAGCAGGGCTGATGTTAGGAAAAGGGCTAAGAGCTTGCGTTTCATATCGGTTCCTTTCTTATGACCATTAAAGAGCTTTGAGTAAATAATAAAAATTTTACCTATGTCAAAATCAAAATCATTCTATCAGTTGCCATGGAAAACAATTTTGTCCGTAAACAGTATAAAGCCGCGTTATCTTCCCCATTCCGAAGATGGGGAAGATAAAAGCAGCCGCTTACAAAATATAAAATTTTATTTCGCTGAGTCATCATACTTAATAATTGTAAGATGTAGTATATTTCTCAATGATCTCTCCCGAACTGCACCAAGAGGTATGGGCACCGAAAACAGTGAATTTAGATATTGGTGCATAATGTGATATTGATTCACCGACCTCGACATAAGTAGCATTTGTTTTTTTATCTTCTACTTTCTTGCCAAAATCCTCACCGGTAGATCTTACAATCTGATAAGCCGCATATACAGTACTTGGTGTAGGCGTTACTTTGGTATATACCTCTATGTCATAGGTATAGCGGCTGTCGCTTGTCGAATTATATACAGTCCAATTATAAGTTTTACCTCCAAGTGTTTTTGTTCCGCTGGAGGTATCCGTTGTTGCAAAAGCGCCTATGGAAATAGTTGCCATAACAGCAGCTGCTGCAACTGCTAAACTTCTCTTGATAAAACTTTTTCTCATGTTATTATTCCTTTCTCCGTGAACAATAGTTCCTTTTGCTTTGCGTAAATTTACGCATTTCCATCTTAAAAAATGACATTATACATATTCGATTTCCTTTTATTATACGAAAAAGAAATCAGAATAGCTTTTTAAGTAACTTTTACTCCATCAGGATTTTGAGATTTGCAGATTCGTTTGCCTAATGTCCGTCATATATTATAGACGAACTAAAGGCTGTAATTGTGACCACTATAGCAATAATGGCAATCCACGTCATAATTGAAAATATCTTTTCGTTTTATTTTTCCTTTCTGAGCATAATAGCTCTATCGTGATAATTATATTTCATCTTACCTCTGATACATTTCCGGATAATGAATCATGTAAAATGAATATACTATGTACTGATTTCGATCAACGTTTTTTGATGAAACCACTTTTTAGAGCACTGGGCTCTTTCGGCTGATATTGCCACCATAAACATGTGGTATCTTTGCTTCTGTACGCAGTGTGTTCTGCTATTTTCACCAACAAATTCGAAATCGTTTTTTTTAATAAATTTTCACTTGTCATATTCTCTCCTCCCTTCATTGAAAATTCAGGAATTCCTTAAAATAAATAATAAAGTTTTTATCATGTTAAGTCAATAGTTTTATGCCAAAAGTCAAAATATAGCTCCAAATGCAACGGCCGACAAAAATAAGTTGAACAATCAGTTCGTTATTGTATAATTTGCACAATAACGAGTTGATATGTTATTGGTTATAGGTATAGTCAATTCTGCAGAAAAGACAGTATCGGTGTATTCGGTAACAAATAAGCCGTTGTATTTTTCAGTGGTCGATCGTATTATTGATAAGCCTAAGCCCTCATGCTTCGGCTTTGAAGATATTATTTTATCATTTTCGGTAAAAAGCCTGCCTTCGTAAGAATTTTTGACGGTCACAAGCAAAAAACCGTTTGCTTTTTTTATCTCGAATCTTATAAATGCTTTATCTGTATCTATATTTTCACACGCCTCAATGGCGTTATCCCATAGGTTTGCAAAAACAGCTGTTATATCAAGGTCCTCCATAAATTGAATATCCACATCTTCTACTTCGGTCATAACGTTTATATTTTTGCTTTTTGCCGCAGAAATTTTTTGGCTCATTACAATGCTCAATATTTTACTGCTGCACGAAAATCCGTAAAACAACGTATCAAGGTCTTTATTGATTTGTTCTCCGTAATGCGCGGCTACTTCATTTGTTGCGGAGTCGGATATTACCGCTATGTGCTTTTTTATATCGTGTATAACTCTGCGGGACTGCTCATACTTTTCGTCAAGCTCCTTATAATATGCGAGTTGTATCTCGCTTTGCCTTGAGGACAGCTCAAGATCATACTTCAGCTTTATATTTTGAGCAATCTGCTGAATAGTATAGGTGATATATATGTTAACGATAATGAATCCCAGCATTATAAGTATAAAGGTTATTCCCGGAGTCGCCAGACAGGATAGGGTGTAAATGATAAAAATTTCAAACGACGTAAAAATAATCAGAGTTATCATTTCCCTTATCCTTATTGGTCGAAGTTCTTTTCTTGAGAAGAATGCCAGATATATTCTGTAGATTAAAAACATCATTATAATATTGAACAAATTGCTTATACACATAAGCTCATCGTTTGATATTACATCAGCGTAGCTTTTATCTGTTATCAGTGTCCATATCAGTACAGTTAATATATCACTGAAAAAAAGCGTCAAAATCAAAATGATGTTGTAAAGAAACATTTTTTTGAATTTGACGTTATACAAAAGTCCGCAGATAACATTAAAGCTCACCAGTCCGTATGTTATGTTAAGAGGAGGAATATGCAGACTGTTTATCGCCAGCATTGCAAGAATCTCCGCAATACAGGAAGCGATATAAACTATCGTTCTGTTATATCTTCTTGCGTACAAATGTTCAAAATATAGAAAGAGTAATATGTTCACAGTCGCTGTAACAGCGATTTGCGAAAAAACAGGAATAAGTGATTCAGTCATTCGGCCTGACCTCCTTTATTATTCGTCGCGAAGGCGTTTTGACAGAAAATAATAAAACTCTTGCTGTTTTCTAAGAGCCAAAGGCAACCATGTTCCGTCATTCATTATTATGCCATTGTTTTTATTCATCGAATTGACATACTTCAGATTCACCACACAAGATTTATGGGTTCTGTAAAAATCATCGCTGTCAAGCGTTTTTATGATATTGGATAAATTATCCTTAACAATGTATTCTTTATAGACAGTATTGCATGTTAATATGTTCTTTTGCTTAAAAATAAAATAGCATATTTCGTTTTTATTCTGAACGACAATGCCTCTTTCCGTAGTAAGAAGGATTTTTTTCGCTTGGTTATCTTTCGCGGCGGTGAAGTAGTCGTCTATAGCGCGAAAAACACTCTTTTCTTCAAACGGTTTTATTATATAATCAAAAGCATGAACCTTATACGCCCTTTGCCAATAATCAGGATAATTGGTGATGTATACGATTGGTACGGTCGCATTATATATTCGCAACGTTGCCGCAGTTTCTATGCCATTTACGGGTTCCATCTCTATGTCGAGAAAAATCATATCTGCACCGGCTGACGCCGAAATAAGCGATTTGCCGTCGTAATACTTATTTACCGTTATGTCGATTTGACGGTTTTCTGAATACTTTTTTATTGTATTAGCAAGCTTTTCGATAGCATCTCGGTCATCGTCGCAAATCGCTATTTTCAAGATAAATCACCCCGCTGTTTATTCGATACCCACCGTCAAAGAAAGACGGCTTATGAATAAATTATATCACGGCAGGATAAAAAAGTAAATAAACATCCAAATATGTTTTTATTTGTAGATAAGTCAATTATACATCTTTAGGAGTTAAAAATCAATCCTATAAATGCATTATCAAAAATTTTGTTTTGGTTTATACTATAAGAAAACAATTAAAATCAGAGAGGTGTTCTTATTGAAAGTTGGCGAACGTTTATTTTACTGGAGAACCTTGAAGAAAATAAGTATCTATACACTTTCAAAAAAGAGTAATATTTCAGAAAATCATATTAGAAATATTGAGAATGGTATAAAACAGCCAACTATACCAACTTTAGAAGCAATTACAAACGCTATGAATATTTCACTATCTGAATTTTTCAATACAGATAAAAATGCGAGTCCTGTGTATTTAACAGCAGGCGAAAAAGAAATCTTAAATTTATACAGAAAGTTATCAAAAGAAAAATCGGAAGCGTTATCAGAATTTTTAAGAAAAATTACGGAATAAAATCTACCGATAGAGGTGTATTTTCAATCTCATAGGTGCCTTTTTATGACGTTTGGAATAATATATCGACATTCAGAAAGAGCCATTTGACTTTTGCAATAAAAGTATTAAAATAAAAATTACAATGTTATTTTGTAAACTAAACTTCAGGTGGCGCAAAATGGATAGTATTGTAAACAGGTTAATGGATTATATAAATAGAAATTATTCAGATTTAGACTACACACAGCAAGATATAATTAAGTATGGCTTAGAAATACTCTTAATTAAACTATTTTTCAACTTTGAAATGCTCCCCTTTTGTTAGACAATATGGTATAATAGAGATACACCAAAATAAAAGTCTAACGAAAGGGGGC
>CANQKE010000034.1 GCA_947624435.1 uncultured Ruminiclostridium sp. | reverse complement strand
TCGGCAGGCGTTCCCGCGAGGTGCCGCTTTCTCAGTTTCTTTGCGATATACTAAGCAAATACAAAGCGCCGGATAATAGGTTTTTCCTTTCGGGAACTACCTCTCCGGTCGAGCCTAGAACGATGCAGTACCGACTGCGCTCGTTCCTTAAAAAAGAGAATTTGCCGGACATAAGCTTCAATGAGCTGAAAAAGCTGTTTATCAAGCGCTGCATTTCCTGCGGTACGGATATTACTGTACTCAGCGATATACTCGGAAATTCTTCGGTGCAAAGCGCGGCAATGTACTGCGAAAAGCCCACGATAACCAGCAAGATGCAGGCGGTAAACCTTATCGCTAAAGAAGTCAGTTGATGAGCGCAAATTTTGTGCTGTTCGATATCCCGCTTAAGCCAAGGGTAGAGGGAACGGAAAAGCTGTACTTTCGTAAAGAGAAAAACTGTGTTTCATTTAACACCTTTTTCGGCGCGGTTCCCATAAGCAAAATCAAAAAGTACACCGATATCACGGCGCTTGAATTTGATTTTAATGCTAAAGCAAATTTCGACGTGCAGATAAGAACGGAAGAAAAGCAGATAGCCTCCGGCAGTTTTTACGAACACGGGAAAATATCCGTAAAGCTTTCCGATATCCCCGATACTTCAAAGCTGCTTTATCCGGTGATAGGAACGGAGAAAATAGAAAAAATATCCGTGCTTGCGGAATGCGAAAACGTTCGCAAAATACTCCCCGCAATAGTGATATGCACATATCATCGTGAGCAATTCGCAAAGAAAAACGCGTCCCTACTTGCGGAATATTTGCGAAAAAGCGGCACTTCCGGGCAGGTCATAGTGGTAGATAACGGCAGGACGCTTACGGATTTCTCTGACGAGAGAATAACGCTTATCCCGAACGCTAACACCGGCGGCAGCGGCGGCTACAAAAAAGGCATGGAGGAAGCCTGCCAGCGCGGCTTTACCCATTTTCTGCTGATGGACGATGACGTGGAGATCGATCATACCGCGGTACAAAGAGCGATAGGTTTTTTGAAATGTCTTAAGCCCGAATACAAAGACATTTCGATTTCCGGCTCAATGCTGTATCTGGACAAGCCGACGCGCCAATTCGAGGCTGGCGGGCATTTTTACGAGGACGGAACGCAGCGCGGATTCGGGCATTATCTGGATTTAAGTCAAGAGAAAGCTCTGCTGCTTAACGAGCGGGAAAACGATATTAATTACGGCGGCTGGTGGTATATGCTTATGCCGAGCAAATACGCCGAACAAGGCAATTTCCCGCTGCCATTCTTTATGAAATACGACGATGTGGAGTACGCTCTGCGTTGCAAACAAAAAATCATCACCTTAAACGGTGTCGGGATATGGCATGAGAAATTCGAGAGCAAATACAATTCCTCGTCGGAGTATTACAACACAAGGAATTATCTCTTTCTTTGCAGTCTGCACTGCAAGGATTTCAATGAACAGAAGGCAAAAAATTTTGCCAAAAAACAGATGAAAGCTAAACGCAAGCGCCAGCAATACAAGATGGCTCAGGCGGTAAAAAGGGGTTATGAGGATTACCTCAAAGGCTTGGAGTACTTGCAAAGTCTTGACGCCGAGGCAAATCACAGGGAGATATGCAAGCTGAATTATGAATATATCAGCTATGACGAGATAGAGAAAAGATACGGCGTAAGACCGGCGGACAATAGGTTTTACCCGCCGCCGGACGTAAGGCCGGACATTCGCTTGTTATTCCCGAAAAAATATATTTTCACGGATAAATTTTTCGACCGACCCGTGCAGTACCTTACGGCAAAATACGCCGTCCATTGCGACCCCGATAGAAATTGCGGGTATGTGACGGGGAGGAAGAATAAAAACATATATATGGAGGAACTATGATACTTCAAAATCTGATTTTTCCGTCAACAGACACCTGCACGGAAGAAAAAATGTATTTCAGGCGCGCTGACAATTGCATATATACCTGGGCTCAGGATTATATTGCCGTACCCAAAGGCGCTATCGTCGAGTTTGACACTTATTTCAACGGGTTTTCCGCTGAAAAATGGTTTAAGTACACCAACGTTAAAACCATAAGCCTTACGCTTAAAATAAGCGGTTCTTTCAGAGTGACGCTGATGAGAAAGGAGAAAATAGGCGCGGAAATACACACGGAATTCTGCGGAGAATATGTGTGCGAAAATCAGCGCAGCGAGCCGAAAGAATTCACCTATGAGTTCAAGTCCTCTTCGACGGCAGGCATGTTCTGCTTTTTGATAAACGGAATGCAGGGCATGTCCAAATTTTACGGCGGAAATTACAACACCGACATTCCCGAAAGCAGCGTTTGGAATGTAAAGGTCGCAATAGATATCTGCACTTACAAGCGGGAGCGTTTTATTGAGGCAAACTTAAGGGTGTTAAGAGAGAAGTACCTCGACGATCCGGATTCGGTTCTTCATGATAAGCTGGAGGTGTTCGTATCCGACAACGCGCAGACTCTTGACAAAAGCAAGCTCGAAAGTGAAAACATACATATCTATAAAAACAAGAATGTAGGCGGTGCGGGTGGCTTTACAAGAGGAATTATAGAAATTTATAAAAAGAGCAAAGAGAAAAATATTACCCATATTCTCGTAATGGACGACGACGTGCGCATTGAGCCGGAATCCATCTACAGGACCTGCACTTTGCTGATGTGCCTTAAAGAGCAGTACAAAGACGCTTTTATCGGCGGAGCTATGCTGAGAATGGACAGGCAGTATTTTCAGGTAGAGTCCGGCGCGGTGTGGAATTCCGGAAATCTCGTTTCGTATAAGCAGGGTTTGGATCTGAACAGCCTTGACGCCTGCCTTTTCAACGAGTTTGAAGAGCGCACACAGTTTAACGCATGGTGGTACTGCGCTTTTCCGGTAAATATAATAAATGACACTAATCTTCCGATGCCAATATTCATCAGAGGAGACGATGTGGAGTTCGGTCTGCGAAATATGCGGCATCTTATTCTTATGAACGGTATATGCGTATGGCATGAGCCGTTTGAGAACAAGTATTCGTCATTCCTTTACTACTACATTCTGCGTAACCGGCTGATAGACAATTCGCTGCATAATATGACCATCGCAAAAAAACAGTTCAAGAATATTCTTTATACGCAGGTGTGTGATGAAATACGCATCTATCGCTATAAGAACGCTCGTCTTCTTATGCGCGGTGTAGAGGATTTTCTTAAAGGCGTCAACTGGCTTGCCGAGCAGGACGGCGAGGCATTGCACAAGGACGTAATGGAAAACGGCTACAAGCTTAAGTACTTAGAAGACCTGGAGGAAGACGTGCAGTTCCAGTATCCGCTTTATGAAGCGTCATTGCGCGCTGTACCGGTAACGGACCTTATTATGAGAGCTGTCAATTATTACACCCTTAACGGCACCTATCTGCCGCCTAAACGCAGTTATGCGATAGTTCCCACGGTGGGCGTTATCCAGTCCGCAGTCTACAGGACCGAAACGGTGTTGAATTATGACTACGCCAGCAAAAAAGGCTTTGTTACAAAGCGCAGTCCTAAAGAGGCCAGAGCCTGCATGAAACGGCTAAAGGCGCTTTATAAGCTTATAGACAAGCATTACGACGACGCGGTCAAGGATTACGCCGAGAATTATAGGAGCCTTACCAGCATGGATTATTGGGAAAAGTATCTTGAGCTTGAAAGCAAGTAAATAAGGAGAAAAATATGACGGAAAAATTGTTGGTTAAACGGGCGCTGGACAGCATTAAAAAACATGCCGGCAAAAGAGCGGTCGCAATGTACGGACGGCATGTGCAGGTGCAGAAAGCGCTTGAGGACGAGGGAGTAAAGATAGAAAAAATCTTTACGGGCAATCTGGAATTGCTGGCGGATCCTACTCTTAACTGTTCGCCGTCGTCCGAGCTGGACGGAGCAAGCGGCAGATATTTTGTCATAGTGCCTTTTTTCCTGGAAAACGGCGAAGCACAGAGAAACACCTTGAAGCTGTACGGATTTACCGAAAATAAGGACTATATATTCTTCCCCGAAGAAAAAACCGATCCGGATAATGGCAAAAACGATGGTTCTCCCACTTTTTATGAGAATCTGTTGTGTGAGGCTTACGAAAAAATAAACGATATACAAAATCAGATATCCGAGATAAGGAGACTTGAGGAAGTCCACGACGCACAAAACAAGCTGATGCTGTGGCACGCCATGTCGGAAAACGGCGAGGGCATTGAGCAGGCTAAGAAAAAGTTCTTCCTGTCGCTGCCGAAAGCTGCCGGAACGCTCAGAATGATGCAGCTTGCTGGAGTTATCCTGTTGGCAAAGCTGGACGAGGTGTGCCGTACAAACAATATCCCCTACTGGATAAGCTTCGGGACATTGCTCGGAGCCGTGCGTCATAACGGCTTTATTCCCTGGGATGATGATACCGACGTGGGAATGATGCGCGCCGACGCCGAAAAGCTTACCAGAATAATGGAAAACGACAAGGACTTTTTTGTTTCCCATATTTTTGCCGAATTTGACGACAACATAAACCATTGTGTTCAGCTTAAGTTCCGCAGGGGAGGAACGCCTTACTGCCTTGACATTTTTATTTACGATTATTGTAACGATATATCGCCGGAAAATGTAAAGCGTCAGATAGTGCTTAACCGTCATATGGCGGAGGAAGCACAGACGATAAGGAAAGGCAACCTTATACCTCAGCAGAAAAATAAGCGTTATGAAAAGCTGATGAACGAATATCTCGAAAGATCGCGCAAGGAGGTCGGCACTACCGACGTTCCCGGCAAATATATGATATGGGCGCTGGATAATTACAGATGTGATCCTAATATCCAAAGCAACTGCGCAATTTCAGATGTATTCCCGTTAAAGCGGGTAAAATTCGAGGGACTGGAGCTGAACGCGCCCGTCAACGCGGAGGAATATCTTGAGGAAAAGTACGGAGATATTTATTCTTTGCCTGAGGATATGCTTTCCCATACTCATTTTATGCTTGACGAAAAACTTAAAAAGGTCCTTGAAAGTATAATATCGGATTATTCCGGTATGCTGCACTAAAGGATATAAGGAGCGTTTATGAAAGCTTTGATATTAAATTCCGGCATTGGCAGGAGGATGGGGTTACTCGCATCAGACCACCCGAAATGTATGACCGAGATAGGCTTTGGTGAAACGATACTCAGCAGCCAGCTCAGAGCGCTGTGCGCTGCGGGAATAACCGAGGTGGTAATGACTACCGGCAGAGATGAACAGCTGCTCACAAGCTATTGCGAAAGTCTTGAGCTGCCGCTGAATATCACGTTTGTGAACAATCCGGAGTACATGACCACTAACTATATATATTCTATCTACCTCGCACGGCGGGAGCTGCATGACGACATATTGCTGCTGCACGGCGACCTTGTGTTTGAAAACGGCGTGCTTGACATGGCGCTTGGCAGCGATAAAAGCTGCGTGACGGTAAGCTCTTCGCTTCCGCTGCCCGAAAAGGATTTTAAGGCTCAGACAGCTGACGGCAAGGTTATGGGAATAGGAGTGGAACTGTTTGAAAACGCCGCTGCGGCTCAGCCGTTGTACAAGCTCAAAAAAAGCGACTGGGAAAAATGGCTGGACAGGATAATAAGCTACTGTGAAAACGGCAAGACCGATTGCTATGCAGAAAATGCGCTTAACGAGATAACCGGCGAGATAGAGCTTTACCCGCTGGATATAAAGGACAAGCTGTGCGGTGAAATTGATTGCGCGGAGGATCTTGATATAATATCCGCCGCATATAAAAAGGTGAGAAACAAGACGGTATATCTATGCTTTTCCACCGATATTCTGCACAGCGGACATTTTTCGGTAATAAAAAAGGCAAAGCGCCTCGGCAGACTCATAATAGGAGTAATGAGCGACGAAGCGGTCGCAAGCTATAAAAGGCTGCCGCTGCTGCCTTACGAGGAAAGAAAGGCAATGTTTGAAAACATAGCCGGAGTCGATACGGTGGTTGAGCAAAAAACGCTAAGCTATCGGGAAAATCTTGAAAAATACCGTCCCGATTACGTCGTACACGGCGACGACTGGAGAAGCGGTTTTCAAAAGCCGATACGCGATGAAGTGGTATCGGTATTGGCGCAATACGGCGGCGAGCTTAAGGAGTTTCCTTACTGCGCCGACGAAAAATATGAATTGCTGGAAAGCCGCAGGCTTGCGGAGCTGTCACTGCCGGACAACCGCCGCAGAAGACTTAAAGAACTGATAGACGTCAAGGGTACCGTTACCGCGATAGAGGCGCACAGCGGTATAACCGGACTTATCGCCGAAAAGACCGTGGTATATCAGAACGGCGAGGCAAGGCAGTTTGATGCGATGTGGGTAAGCTCGCTGTGCGATTCCACGGCAAAGGGCAAGCCGGATATAGAGCTGGTGGATATGACCTCTCGGTTCAGAACGATAGACGACATTATGGAGGTCACTACCAAGCCGATAATTTTTGACGGCGACACCGGCGGACTGGCAGAGCATTTTGTTTACACGGTGCGCTCGCTTGAACGTATGGGTGTATCCATGGTGATAATCGAGGATAAAACGGGGCTCAAGAAAAACTCGCTGTTCGGCAGCGAGGTAGCCCAGACTCAGGACAGTATAGAGAATTTCTGCGCAAAGATAAAGGCGGGAAAAGCGGCAAGCAAGACGCGGGATTTCATGATATGTGCAAGAATAGAAAGCCTGATACTTGAGCAGGGAATGCAGGACGCCCTTAATCGCGCGTTCGCTTACTGTGAAGCAGGCGCCGACGCTATCATGATCCACAGCCGCAAAAAGGAGCCGGACGAGATATTCGAGTTTACCGAGAAATTCCGTCAGCAGGTGCCGGCTGTGCCGCTGGTAGTAGTGCCTACCTCGTTCAATTCCGTTACCGAGGAGGAATTTAAGCGGCGCGGGATAAACGTCGTGATATATGCTAACCAGCTTACCAGGACCGGTTTTCCCGCAATGCAAAAGGCTGCAAAGACGATACTTGAGCATCATCGTGCAAAAGAATGTGACAGCGAATGTATGTCGATAAAGGATATAATAACCCTTATACCGGAAGAAATGTAAGCGGTGAGGATATGAAGGAACAATGTATATTAACGGCGTCCGGACTTAAAGAGTATGTTAAAAGCCTCGGTAAACTGCGCTTCATGGCGGTTTGTGACGGATTTTTACAAAAAGAAGCGATCGCCCGCTTGGAATGGCTGAAGAATGTTGTGTTTTTCTCGGACTTTGCCGCAAACCCGGACTACCGTTCGGCAAAGTCTGCCGCCGAGCTGTTCAGAGAAAAGAACTGCGATGGGCTGATAGCGATAGGCGGCGGCAGCTGCATGGACGTTGCAAAATGCGTCAAGCTGTTTGCAATGCTTGACAGCGAGAAAAGCTATCTTGAGCAGCCGCTGGTAAACAGCGATATACCGCTTATCGCTGTTCCGACGACCGCCGGAAGCGGCAGCGAGGCTACATGTTACGCGGTGATATATCATAACGGCGAAAAGCAGTCGATAACGCAGGAAAGCTGCATACCCGACGCGGTCGTTTTCGCAAGCGAGGCGCTTAAGAGTCTGCCGCCGTACCAGAAAAGGGCAGGACTGCTGGACGCTTTTTGCCACGGGATAGAGTCTTTTTGGTCGGTAAATTCCACACAGGAAAGCTGCAAGTATTCTGATACCGCGATACGTTTGGTACTGGAAAATTACCGTTCGTATCTTGCGGGAGATGATACGGCGGCGGAAAATATGCTGCGCGCCGCTAATATCGCGGGCCGCGCGATAAATATAACCCAGACTACAGCGGGACATGCAATGTGCTACAAGCTGACAACGCTCTACGGTATAGCGCACGGTCACGCCGCCGCGTTGTGTCTGTACCGGCTGATGGGCTTCACCGCGCTTAATACCGATAAATGTATCGATCCGCGCGGCAGAGAATACCTTGAACAAACGCTCTCGCTTATCGCAGCTGCGATGAATTGTGAGAATATCGACGCCGCGGCGGGACGGCTGGGCATGCTGCTCAGCGAGCTTGAGCTTGCCGCGCCGAACGCTCGGAAAAATGATCTGGATATCCTTGTACACTCGGTAAATCCGATCAGGCTCAAAAACAACCCTGTTCTGCTGAGCGAAGAGGATATAGAAAGATTGTACCGAAAAATAATGATATGGGGAGATTAAATGAAAGCCGAAAATTTTGCCGAAATAATCGGGGGAGATTTTTTCACCGGAGTGCCCGATTCACAACTTAAAGCGCTTTGCGATTATGTTTACGACAGATACGGGACTGATCCGAAGCATCATATAATAGCCGCCAACGAGGGCAACTGCACGGCGATAGCCGCCGGTTACCACCTTGCCACCGGAAAAATCGCAGTGGTGTATATGCAAAACAGCGGCGAAGGCAATATAATAAACCCGACGGCGTCGCTGCTTAATGAAAAGGTGTATTCCATTCCGGTCGTGTTCGTGATAGGCTGGCGGGGAGAGCCCGGCGTGCATGACGAGCCGCAGCATATCTATCAGGGCGAGGTGACCTTAAAGCTGCTGGAGGATATGGGGATAAAGAGCTTTGTAGTAAGCACCGATACAGACGAGGAGCAGCTTCGCGCAGTGGCTGAAAGCTTTTCTAAAGAGCTTGCCGAGGGTAAAAGCGTGGCGTATGTGATACGTAAAAATGCGCTTACTTATGAAAAGAACGTAAAATACAAAAACAATTTTGTTATGGGTCGTGAGGAAGCGATAAAGCATATAGCCGCCGCAGCGCAGGAGGACCCGATAATCTGCACGACAGGAAAAGCCAGCAGAGAGCTTTTTGAGATAAGAGCCGCCGAGGGTAAAAGCCACAAGTACGATTTTCTGACGGTGGGCTCTATGGGACATTCGTCGTCTATAGCGCTGGGAATAGCGCTTAACAAGCCGGATAGTTTAATATGGTGCATAGACGGCGACGGGGCAATGCTGATGCACATGGGCGCAGCGGCGGTGATAGGCTCTGTTTGCCCGAAGAACCTCGTTCATATCGTTATAAACAACAGCGCTCATGAAACAGTCGGCGGTATGCCGACCGCGGCGGGCAGCGCTGACCTTATAAGGATAGCAGAGGGCTGCGGTTATCCTAAAACATTCAGTGTAGAAAGCCTTGACGCACTCGACAAAGCGCTTGACAGCGCAAAGCATTCCGGCTGCCTGACCTTTATCGAGGTGCGCTGCGCGATAGGTTCCCGCGCCGACCTCGGCAGACCTACTACTTCGGCATTGGAGAATAAGCAGAGGTTTATGGAATATCTGAAAGATACAAATTTATCGTTGTAAGGAGAAAATATGGCAGATCTGATATTGAGCGAAAGGGTTTTGGAGAATATAAAAAAATACAGAAACGGACGTGAAATAGCTTCTTACGGGTATATTTCGGCTGTAAACAAAAAATTCAAAGACCTTGGATGTGAGATAAATACTATTTTCACCGGCAATAAGGATCTATTGAATGAGAAGGATATGCACTGTGTTGAATATCAACTTATGAAGGACAAGCGTGATTCGTATTATATTATTGTCCCTCTTATTTTAGAAGACGGAGGAACCGGCCAGCGCGGTATTTTGGAGCAGTACGGTTATACGGAATTGCAGGATTATATTTTTATACCCGATACCGTAACCATAAAAAAGTGCAAGGGAAAATATCAAGATATAAAAGGAAATACCGTAGAAGGAAAATTTGACGCAAATCTTTCTGTTGTTTTATACGGAAGCAATAATCATGTTATAGTAGAACCTAATGTCGCTTTCAGAGGAAGACTTAACGTAGAATTACGCGGAAATAATAATTACGTCAAAATCGGGGCCAACAGTATATTTGACTCTGCTAATGAGATATTCCTGAAAAATGACAACAATGTAATTGAAATCGGCAAAAAATGTATATTCAGAGGAAACAGAATAGGCGCTTTTTGCGATTCTTACTTAAAAATATCCGACGGGTGCGACTTTGGAATAGGAACTAAATTTATGATACACGATTACTCCAAAGTCTATTTCGGAGCGGATTGCATGATATCGTGGAACGTCGTGATCCAGACCGGCGACGGACATTCGTTTTTTGATGTGGTCACAAAGAAAAATATAAATTCCGGAAAAGATCTGAGAGATAAAGAGGGTATACTATATACTTTGATTTTACAGGATCATGTATGGATAGGCCGTGACGCTATGATTTTTGCGGGAGGAAGCAAGAAGGTCGAGATCGGCGCCGGAAGCATCGTAGGCGCAAGGTCGTTTGTTAAAAATTCGTTTCCGAACAACTGTTCAATAGCAGGTGTCCCCGCAAAGATAATCCGCAGAAACGTAGCCTGGTCTCGCAAAAATTTTTCTGATAATATCGATGACTGCATGGGATATGCAAACCTTACCGAAGATAAAGGAAGTTGATTTTTTGTTTGTAATGATTTGCAAGTCCCTTATTTAAGAAAATCAGTTGAATATTATCAGAAGCTGTATTGTTTATATTATTTTGGAGGTATGGTATGCTTGACCGAATTTTGACAGAAATACTTTTGGAAAGTATAGAAAATTATGCCGATGGCCGCGAAGTGGCAATGTACGGGGATAATGACGAGCTTAAAAGAGAACTCGAAAAAAACGGACACCATATTTCCGGGATATTTACCGGAAATTCCTCATTGTTGCGCAAGTCTGATATTTTTATAAATGCGTCCGAGCTAAAGGGCAAAGCGGATAAGTATTATGTTGTTATCCCTTTTTTGCTGCCCGATAACGGCGAAAGTCAGCGGGATACGATGGATAAATTCGGATATGAAAAGTATATAGATTATATTGTTTACCCTAATGAGGACGCCGTCGATAAGGCAATATACAATATAAAAAAATATTCAAACGGGCGCAAAGTGGCCTCATACGGATATTCCGAATCTGTAAATGCCAGATTTGAAAAAGCAGGCTGTGATATAGACGCCTTTTTTACCAGTAATATCGATCTGCTTAAAAGGGGCGGCAATTTCAAAGATCATAGGCAGATGAAAGATAAATCCGACAGGTATTATATGATCATACCGTTTTTTCTGGAGGACGAAGGTATATTTCAGCGCCAAACAATGAAAGATTTCGGATATAAATATCCCGAAGATTATTGCTTTTGCGAAGAGCAGCAGAGCAACAAGGGCGATGAACGTTTTAGAAACAAGGAGCTTGCAAGAAGGCTTTATATCCCGGACAGATATAAGGATAAATGGTACAACGCATTTAATAAAAAATATCTTTCCGACAGAAAGCTAAATGTATCGGAGCTGGATAACGGCGTTATTCTGCCTCTTAAATCGATAAACGGAGCAGATAGAGGCGGTGTATGCGATGAAAAATATAACTTTATTGCAGGGCATTTGTGCGCTCCTACAGCTAATCGGAGAGCATGGGGAATTTTTAGCTCATATACCCCCGATGAAAAGCCGGAATTTGTAGATGAAACGGTCGTCTTCGGCGGAGCTATGTATAATCATCCGGGACATCTGATGTATGAAATGTTCTGTCAGCGGCTGTGGTGGTGCGTTAAAAATCCCGATTCAAAACTCAGGATCGCAATATGCTATACCTGGGGAGATAAGGAAGGATCATTTATAAGACAGTTTCTGGAGCTTTTCGGGATAGACTTAAACAGGATAATATTTATACAAAAGCCGATGAAGTTTCGCAAGATCATCATTCCGGATCAATCGATGTATCCTTTTTACGGCGATCTCCCTTATGACATGACAAAGGAATATATATCTGTATATGACCAAATTTTCAAAAATATCGTGCCGGGTAAAGATAAAAAAATCTATTTAACAAAGTTAAAAACAGGCAAACGGGATATCGCTAACGAGCAGTATTTCGTTGACTTTTACAAAAACAAGGGATTCAGGATAGTCGATCCAGAGGATTACACGATAAAAGAAAAAGCTCAGATGATGGCGGGAGCGGACGAGGTCGTATCCAATATAGGAACCAATACTATGTTTGCGGTTTTCTGTAAACCGAGCGTCCGCATTACTGTCACTACAAGGGTGAACGACCAGATAATGGATTGCCAGCCAATGGCATACGAGGTAAGAGGAATAAAAGATTTCTACTGTGTGGATGTGTCATTGAACTTTTTGCATAAGCACCGTATTTGGGGCACAAATATACTCGGCGTTACCGATGAGTGGAAACGGTATGTCAAGGATATGTACGGCGAGGATATAAGCGATACGACCGAAAGCTCCGTCAGGGGCGGATTGTACGAATATCTTAAAAGAAGCGCAGAGTATTATTCTTCGCCTAACATGTTCAGATCATTTGCCGGTTACAGTCATCTTGAAATAATTGACAATATGAATGAGGTGTTTTTGGGAAAACCTCTTTCAACCGCAAGATACGATCAGCTGGCTGAGGTTCAGAAGGAAGTTTACAATAAAGGAAGCGATTTGTCTTCTCAGTCGGTAAATTTATTGTTGGATATTCTGCTGAGCAATAAGCATCTTGCGCTTATCAATGCTGTTGGAGGAAAAAGCGTCAGTCTGCTGTGCAATGATGCAGTAACCGCTAACGCATTAAAGCGTATTTTTGAAGCGCTCGGTTTTGATATAAGATTTTTCTCATCTAAAAAAAGCAGGCTTAAAGAATTGAGCGGGGATGAATGGAATATATGCCGCACTGCCGAAAAAATCATCAGTTATGACCTTTTTGGGTATGATCCCGGTAAACGTGACGGAATAAAGGCATACGATATAAAAGATATTATTTCCGACAAAAAGAACATGCCGGATGATATCGGCAATTCCGGCAAAGCTTTTAATGTAATACAAGAGCTTTGTCTGGTGCGTAATGAGCTTTACAGGCAGACCGCTTTGCTTAACAAAAAGACGGACGCCGAAAAACAGGTCGAAAAGCTTTATGCCGAAAGAGGAGCAATGAACGAGCGGCTGGTAAACGCCATTGCCGCGCAGGGAAAATTAAAGGATCAGCTTATGTCTGTCGAGCAGGAACGCGACAACATGGAGGATTCCATAAAGGAATTGAACCAAAAGATATCCGACTTTGCAGGCGAGGTAAAGCAGATAAAGAACGAATACGACGACGTTTTGACCAAGCTGAAAGCGGAGCAGGGCGAAAGCGCGCTCAAGGATAATAAGATAACGGCGCTGAGCGAACAGATTTCGGCAATGGAGAATTCCCGTTCGTGGCGTATTACCAAGCCGCTGCGTAAGATCAGCAGTTCCTTTGGCGGCACGTCCGGAAAAGCAAAAAGCGAGTAGATCAATACTGCGCTTTAATTTAGAAAAATTATTTTATAGTGAGGAATGTTAATGAAAAAAACATTAAACCGCACGAACGGCAAAGACGTCAGAAAAGTTGAAAATGCCGCGTTATATACACTGTGGTTCGGACTGGATTACGGCAGTATCCTGACCGCGTACGCGCTTTACAAGACTATAGAGCAGTACGGAATGAAGCCCTACCTTATTGAGAAGGATCCGGGCTTATGGAGCGAGCATTACGCGGATAAGGACAATATCGCGGGAAAATTTATTTATGAGAACTGCGATGTACTGATGGCATTTACCGATGATAAGGATAAAGCTCTGCTTGACAGTATCAACGTCCATATTCTCGGCTCAGATGTTATGTGGGACAGCAAAATAATAAACAACTTTGATGATATGTATTTTTGCCTTAAGGACGTAAAGGACGACGGCGTTAAAAAGATAGCCTGCGGTACTTCGTTTGGCGGCAGCTATGACGTTCCGGTAACTAAAAGGACCGACTATATGCGCTTTCTTTCCAAATTCGGCGGCATATCCGTAAAGAGCTTTCGTGAAGCCGTTGCAATGAGCGATATGTTCGGTATAGATCCGGAGATAGTACCCGACCCTGTTTTCCTGTGTGATAAGGAAAATTATATAAAACTTGCCGACAGCAGTGTCGCAGCAAAGGTCGAGGAGCAGAAAAGCTTCGTATTTTCCTATATCAAAAACGGCGACGAACGCAAAAGAGACCTTGTACTGCGCGGATATACTGTTCTTTTGGAAAAATATATTTCTCCCTTGCGTAACTTCATTGACATTAACCGCTATCCCGAATCAAAGGCCGCGCTTGGGCTTGACGCTGCGGATCATATTATGGTGAACGACTGGCTGTACTATCTCATCAACAGCGATTTTGTCATCACAGACGATTATTACGGAATGTGCTTTGCTATTCTTTTTAATAAAAATTTTGTGGTGGTATGCAGCAGGGAAATGAAAGATATCTCACAGTACACTACGCTGCTTGAGCAGCTTGGCTTAAGCGAAAGACTAGTGTACCTTGACGACGATTTCAGATATAAGGAGTACCTTTTCAGAAAGCCGGTAAGGTACGACCGCACGAATGGAAAGCTGGACAATTGGAAGAAAAGCACCTACGACTGGATGAAAGCGGCTTTGAACATTCACGAAAAGTCGGATACAAGCGGAAAGCAGGAGGGAGAAAGAGATGAACGCCACTGAAAAATTCAAGCTGCAAAATCTGATCTTCCGCAGTGATCGGCTGCCCGACGAGCATTTCGCAATGATGTATCGCGTATCAAGGCTTGTCTATGACCCGATCCAGTCAGAGTTTTTTCTTACCGGTGGGAATTTCATAGAGTTTTTTACCTATTTTAACGCATTCTCATATGAGAAATGGAAAAAGTACACCAGGGCGGGAAAAATATCTCTGATATTAAATGTAAAAGGACGCTTCACTATCCAGCTTTTCGGACATTTTTCCGAGGGCGGTGAAATAAAAAAAGAGCTGTATGAGCTGCACGATATAGACCTTCCGGAGTTTTCGGATATTGAGATAGACGTGCCGGATAATATCAAAGGCAAGGTAATAGGTTTTCAGATACAGACTGTCGGAGATATCGCAATAAAAAGCGGCGGTTGGTATACCTATGTAGATAAGTCCGATATACGAGATGTGAGAATTTCTATTGCGACCACTACTTTCAAAAAGGAAAGCTATATCAGGCGCAACGTCGATATTATAGAGCGCGAACTGTTCTACAGCGGTGAAAAGTGCCGCGATAATTTCAGACTTTGTATAGTAGATAACGGTAAAACACTGGATCCCGAGGATTTTGACAGCGAATATATAACTCTTTATCCCAACATAAACGCAGGCGGCGCGGGCGGATTTACCCGAGGCATTATTGAGTCGCTTCGTTCGGATTGGGAACCGACCCATGTCCTGCTTATGGACGATGATGTCACGATACTGCCGGAGTCGTTTATACGCACCTATTCTCTGCTCGCAATAATGAAAGAAGAGTATACCGAGCATTTTATCAGCGGTGCAATGCTGAGAAATCAGCAGATGAACGAGCAGCATGAGGACGTCGGATATGTAGTAAAAGAAGGCTATTATCGGGCGGTAAAGCCGACCATGTTCCTGCATCTTTGGGATCAGGTGTTCAAGAACGAACAATATACTTATGACGGACTGGATGCGTATGCGGCTTGGTGGTATTGCTGCATACCGGCAAAGCAGATAGGACTGAACGACCTGCCTCTGCCGGTGTTCATTCGCTGTGACGATGTGGATTTCAGCATACGTCACAAAGCAAAAATCATCACCATGAACGGCATATTTGTATGGCATGACGATTTTAAGTACAAATTCAACGCCTCGATGGAATTTTACATGGTGACCAGAAATTCGCTCATAACTCAGGCGATAGACGGAATATACCGCGACGCCGCCTTTCTTGACCATATAGATACGCTGTTTTACGAAAGATTGAATGCGCTGAATTATTCCGACTGCGATCTGCTGCTCGATGCGATAGACGATTTTCTTAAAGGTCCGGAGTTTATCTCATCTCCGCTCGGCGATAAAATAGTAAAAGAAAAATCTCAGCACAACGAAAAGCTCACAAGTCTTGACCGAATAGAAGGGCTCGGCGATATTGACCTTCAAAATGTAAACAACGGGCTTTATGACCCCGCCGGACTTAAAGGCTTTAAGAAGTTTATGTATAATGCGACCGACAATTTCCACAAGCTTCCTATATTTATGAATAAGGACACGGGCGTGGTACCTTATGACTGGTTCACCGCACCGGCAAAAAACTATAAACGCACATGCCTGCTGGCAGTGAATCCGAGCGAAAATACCGGACATCTGCGTATCAGGAGCCGTAAAAAATACAAGGAGCTTATGAAACGCAGACGGCAGCTGCTCGGCAAATATAAAAAGCACGGCAAGAAAATAACCGAACAGTACCGTATCGCAGGCGAGAAATTCAGAAGTGAAAAGTTCTGGCGCGAATATCTGGGGATATGAGAAAGCGGTAAAAGGAGAAATTCATGGAGAAACATTATGATGTGGGTGTACTGGGCGTGTGGTTCGGCGCCAACTATGGCTCTCTGCTGAACGGATATGCAACATATAAAACCTTGAAATCACTGGGCTGTTCGGTGCTTATGGTGAGCAAGCCCAATGCTCGCCCGGATGATTGGGAAGTGGTAAACCCTCACTGCTGCGGATTTATAAATAAATTCTACGATAAGGAAGATATAAGCAGTCTGCTGCCATATGACAGAATGAAAGAACTGAACGGCATGTGTGATACATTTCTCATAGGTTCAGACCAAATATGGCACTATAATCTTATAAAGGGCTTCGATTTTTCCTTTCTGCTCAATTTTGCCGATGATGATAAGAAAAAAATCAGCTTCGGTACATCATTCGGACATAAGGAAAATACAGTTCCGCCGGAAATGATGCCGAGGGCGACAGAGCTGTTCCATAGATTTGACGCCATATCCGTTCGTGAACAAAGCAGCGCGGATATTCTCAAAAACACATACCGGGTACGTTCAACGGTAACAGTCGAACCGGTTTTCTGCCTTGAAAAAAAGGATTATTACGAAATAGCAGAGCGCTCCGATTTTGATACTACACAACCGTACATTCTTTCGTATATTCTTGATCCGACTCCTAAGATCATTGAAACGATAGAATATTATTGCCAACTCACCGGAATGAGATCGATAAATATTCTTGACGGCAATCCGTTTCATAACAAGAAAATGCGTGAGATATTCACACTTCCGAATACACCGGACGAACCCGGAGCGGAAGACCTTGTAAAATTGTACAAAAATGCCTCATTTGTAATTACCGACTCGTTCCATGGCACCTGCTTTTCGATTATTTTTGAAAAACCGTTTTTGGCTATAGCGAATTATAAGCGCGGTGTTGCGAGATTCAATGACTTGTTGACAAAGCACGGATTGACCGACCGGCTGGCTTTGGATGTAAATAACATTCCGAAAGATGAAAGATTCCTCGTTCCGGTGGATTATACAAAGATAAACCGGCAGATCGCCGAGGAAAGGACAAGATCGATAGCATGGCTTGAAAATGTCCTCAATACTCCGAAAAGCGAAATGAAAAGCATCATTCTTGAGGATATAGCGTCGAAAAATAAAGCCGTAACGTCTATTCTTAATATCAACAGCTGCACCGGCTGCGGTGCGTGTGTAAGCGCCTGTCCGAAAGACGCACTTTCGCTTAAGCAGGACAAGTGGGGATACTATCGCTCTTCGCTCGATCCGGAAAAATGTATAAACTGCGGTTTGTGCACAAAAATCTGCCCTGCTTTGAGTTTGCCTCAAAAAACAAACAAAAAAAACCCTCCCTTATATGCCTTTGTCGCCGCAGACGAAAAGGTGCTGGAGAGCGGCTCAAGCGGCGGGATATTTCCACTGCTTGCAAATGAAGCGTTCAAGCGCGGCGGCTGCGCAGCGGGAGCGGCATGGACTGACGATCTGCATGTAGAGCATATTCTGATAGAAGATCAAGAAGAGCTTTATAAGCTTCAGAAATCAAAATATCTCCAGAGCTATCTCGGAGATTTCGACAGGAAGATAAAGGAAAAGCTGGACGCGGGTAAATTCGTATTGTTTTCCGGATGTCCGTGCCAGGTCACAGGATTAAAAGCATACCTTGGAAAAGACTATGATAACCTTATAACGGTAGATCTGCTTTGCGGAAATTCTCCATCCTCGGAATTTTTTCAGAAATATCTTAAAGATTCCTTCCCCGGCGGAGTAAAGGAGTATAAATTCAGATATAAAAGGCAGGGATGGAATCCGGACTGCCTCACCCTCACCCTCACCCTCACCGATGGCACAAAAATCGTAAGGCGCGGCGGAGCGCAGGACGATTACCAGAAAATGTATCATCCGCATGTAATGTGCCCGCCTCACTGTGAGCAGTGCAAATATCAGGCTATACCGCGTTTCGGTGACATAACTATAGGTGACTTCTGGGGATATTCAAAGCACGACAGCAGCGTAGATATCAGAGGAGGTATTTCCGCCGTTCTTTGCAATAACGAAAAAGGACAGGCATTTTTCGATTCAATACCCGCCGAGGAAATAAAAGTCAAGAAGAATGTTCCGCTGGAATGGCTGGGCGGGAACGGGTACGCTGTGACAGGACATAATTTCAGCTCGCCCGACAGGGATAGATTTTATAAAGCTATACAGACAATGCCGTTTTCAAAGGCGATGAAAGACGCCCTCGACCCAAACCGTCTGTCAAGCTATCCCGATCCGTTATCGCTTCAGCCTTTACACTATGACACATCACAGCTCAGGTTCCGCTTTGACGCTAATATGTGGGAGGAGCATTTCATAAACGGCAGCACTGTCCTCACAACAAAAGTGACTGATCCGCCTTTGGGAAATTATGCTGTAATACCGCTTATGCATTCTCTTGTCAAGGGGAAAAAATATCGGCTGTCGGTTCGCTTCAGAGTGAAGAGCTCGTCAGATGTGTTTTCATTTCATATAAAGGGCTCCGATTCAAAAAACGTACAGGTCATATATACACACAATGTTAAGCCCGAAAATGCCACGCGATGGGTCACGGTAAAAACCGACTTTATTCCCGGCGACAATATGTATGACGAATTTATGGTAGGTTCTGCTCAGATCAAGGGAGAGGGACGCTTTTTTGCGGTAGATTATATCAATATCTCCGAGGCGGAAACCTCCGACTTGAAATTAAAGAATCAGCTCACGTGGATGACTAATGCGGCAAACTTTTTTGAAGCTCTATCAAAGGATTTTTTCTCGGGCAACAGGTTCGACAGCTTTATGAAAAGCATGAGCAAAAAGAAGATCGCTGTACTGAAAATACAGGATAAAGCCGGGCAATTCATGCTGCGAGCCGCCGAGGCATATGACGCACAGGTGGTTTTCAGCTCGTCAAAAAGCCGCCTTGAGCAATTGACCGAGTCGGAATGGCAGCAGTGCAAAACGGCAGATAAGATAGTTTGCTGCTGCGTTCACGGTACTGTTCCCGGAGAGCGGGAAGGGATAAAAGGAGTCAGCATTCTTGATTTGGTAAAATAACCGACGGCAGGCTTCGCTTTGCGACAGTATACCGTAATAAGAAAATAGGAGGATCATGTTTATGAAAGAAGAAAGTACGGCTGCAGCAAGAGGGATGATCGATCATTATAATATTCTTATTATTCCGAGCAGTGAATACTTTAATCAATCTTTGGTCGTTATGTTATCGGCAATAAAGAATTGCAAATTGCCGTGCCATTTTTACATTTTACATTGTTCTTGGAGCGACGATCAAAAGGAAGAGTGTATACGATTTATTGACCGCTATCCTGATAACAAGGTCGATTTTATCGAATTTAGCGAAAGCGATTTTAAGGGGTTAAATCCTTGGAAAGGCAGGCTGGAACCATACGCAAAAATGTTATCGCATTTATATCTTCCACAGGATGTTGACAGAGTTTTGTATTTGGACTGTGATTTGATCGTCAATAAGGATATATTTAATTTATACTCTATGGATTTTGAGGAAAACTACTTAATCGCATGCACAGATACTCTTACCAAGGAGATATATATAACCTATTTAACACAAATCGGAATATACAAAAGAGGAGCGTTTAACTCAGGCGTTATACTCTTTAATCTAAATAAATTCAGGGAAGACAATATTGATTTACAGGTATATTTAGATGCGCTTAAGAGAATAGGGAATCAAAGATATCTTGCCGATCAAGGGCTACTTAGCTATGTTTTCTTGGGGAAATTCAAAGTGATCCCGAGTTATAAGTATAATCATGTCATGTTTCAGGAAGGCGACATTGATAATGAACTTTCGATAACCTATAAAAACGCTTTTGCTATGAGTTTTGAGGAACGAAAAAAATATTTGACCGAACCATACTGGACGGAAATTTTTGATGAGAATGAAAATGAGACAATAATACATTATTGCGGTTTTCATATCAGCAAACCATGGACATGCGATGTTGAATACAACAATAAAATAAAAATTATTTCTATTCCGAATATAAATAAATCAAGTCTAAGTCTTGATATTGCACTTAAATTCTATCAGATGTGGTGGGATATGGCATCTGAATTGCCATCAAAGAATTTTGATCAGCTTATATTTGAATCAAAAGCTAGATACTATAAAATTCTATATAACGAATCTAAGAAAAGTTTATCATTTTTGCAAAATGCGTTAAAGTTCATGCTTGAATTAAGCTATGACAAATACACAGATAAAAAATTTGATCGTTATATTATGTCGTTATCGGGTATGAACGTTGCCGTATTAAAGCAACACGATTCTGCCGGCTCTGTATTGAAAAAAGCTGCTGAATTTTTTAATGTAAATGTTATGTTTTTGAGTGATAAGCATAACTTAGATTCGCTCACCCCCCCCGAATTTTCCGAGTGCAAAAAAGCCGACGTCATCATTACCTGCTGTGTTCACGGCACCAAAACTCACGAGCGTGACGGCGTAAAGTGTATAGATATATGGGACATACTGCGCGATGATTCGCTTACTGCCAAACTTCCTCAACCGGACAAGCTTTTATTTTCTGATTTTGATAGTAAACTGCAAGCTTTACGCAGTGACTTGACAAAACAGCTTAAAGCAAGTTCGGACGAACTCGCCAAAGTAAAAGAAGAACTTAATCAGCTTGAACAATTGACCGAGTAGGAATGGCAGCAGTGCAAAACAGCAGATAAGCGTCTGGGTGCCCCTCAAAGACTATCGGAGTTTTAGATATAATAAAATAAAAATTTCAGCGATAATTAGGTCAACGATGGTTATTCATCGTACAACTGCTGCTGAAAGAAAAGAGGAGTTCATGTCTAATAATGAAAATAGAATTGAGCCAAATGAAGTTATAGATCATTACAATATTTTGTTAACACCGAGCAGTGCCTATTTTTTGCCGGCTATTGTCGTAATGATGTCAGCAATATTGCATTGTAAGTGTCCCTGCCATTTCTATGTAATGGAATCGGATTGGACCGAAGAACAGAAAGGCAGATGCAGCGATTTTATTGCTCTGTATTCCGGCTGCGAAGTAAATTATATAACCGTTGATGATAATATATTTCACATTTTTAAGCCGTTTAAGAATACATATTCGACTTACTATAAACTTCTTGCACATAAATATCTTCCTTCATCCGTAAAAAAGATTTTATATTTAGATCCGGATACGATGATAAGAAAAGATATTTACGATTTTTACTCTATCAAATTTGAAGATAATTATTTTATTGCAACAAATAATTTAATGGAGGCGCCTTATAAAAAGAATAGGGATTTTCATCCTGAAAAAAGCAAGCTGCATCTTTTGAGCAATACAAATTCAAATCCCGGCGTTCTTATTATCAATACAGAAAAATTAAGAAATGACGATATAGATATTTCAACATATGAAAATGTTTTATCGGAAATTTCAGACGACAATTATTGGTATGAAGAAGGATTGTTGAATTATCTGTTTACATATAAAAGAAAATACGTCGAAGCTTATAAGTGGCAGACTATGATAGGTTGCGTCGAAAGGTACAAAAATGTCTATTCTTTCAGTAAAGAAGAAAGAATAGAAAAATTTAACGAATTTTATGCCGATGATCTTGATGAAAAAAATGAACTGGCAATTATCCATTTTGTAAATTCAAGGTGTGGAAATAAACCCTGGCAAACTACTTTTGACAGCAATAACTTTATTTATGATAAATCAGGAAAGAGATTATCGCCTATTGAAGAGCCGTTCTATCTGGAGTGGTGGAAAACGGCTGAAAAACTTCCGGTCGATTTGTATTTTGAATGTGTTTTGAGTGCAAAAGACACGGCTCACAAAACAGCGTTGGATCGTTTGAACGGCATAGTGGCGATCACAAGAAACGCCTTGAACTTTTGTTATGAATTTTGTTTGGATATGTTCGGAGAACATAAGTTTGAACGATATTTGAAAAGTTTACGCGGTAAAAAGGTCGTATTATTAAAGCAACAGGATAGAGCGGGAAAAATATTAAAAAACGCAGCCGATACTTATGGAATAAATATCATCTTATCCAGTGATAAAGTTTCTTTAGAGCAAATTACCCCCCCCGAATTTTCCGAGTGCAAAAAAGCCGACGTCATCATTACCTGCTGTGTTCACGGCACCAAAACTCACGAGCGTGACGGCGTAAAGTGTATAGATATATGGGACATACTGCGCGATGATTCGCTTACCGCTGACCTTCCTCCTTTGACGGGGAGTCCGGCAATAAGCGGCGGCAAAGAGATAGAAAACCTAATGGCTGATTTGCGTGGTGAATTCAATAATATTTCTCAACAATTCGGAAATAGCGCTCTTGAGCTTGCTCACATCAACGAAAAACTCAAGCAGCTTGAGCAAAAAAGCGGCGCGCTGTCCGATTAAATATTATATAACCAAAGGGAAAGAGGGAAAATATGCTTAAGAAAAACGAACTTGCGTTCGACTAAACAATCGAAAATGAGTGAAGGAGCAATAGGAGGATCATGTTTATGAAAGAAGAATTAATAAAAACGGAGAAGGAGACATTAAAATGAAAAGAACTGCGGTCGTTTTTGCATCCAGCAAAGCATATTCCATTGGGGTATGTATCAATATCATGGCTTTGGAAAAGAAAAGCCCTAACCTTGCGGACAAGTATGTAGTTTACTGCGATTCGTGGGATAAAGAACTCATGGACAAGTTAAAAGGCTTTACCGATAAGGTCGAGTTTGTAGAGTTTACCGAACAGATGTTTAAGCAAAAATTTCTATCTTGGCGTGATACGGCAACACAGGAAATGTTTCAGAAATTTATAAAGCGTTACTCTCATTTTTCAGCTATACACAGCGAGTTATTCCTTTTGCTCAGAGATTATAATCAGGTCATTTATATGGAGCCGGATTTTGTGATCTTGGATGATATTTCCGAGCTTAAGAAATTGGACACCGTAGCGTGGCGGGGGGGGTGCACAAACCTATCCATACAAAGGTAAAAAATTAAATTGGCCTAACGGAGGTTTTCTGATTTTTCCGGATTCAATACCTTATGAGGAAATGTCAAATAAATTTATAGATTATTTTTCAATGACCCAGTGGGGAGAAACTGCATTATGCACGATGATGTATGATTACAATATTCAAGCTGCAAATTTGCCGGGCGATTATAATTTTTGTACGCATGTTGTAGATTCAATGAGGATACAAGATAAAATCAAAATTTTCCATACAGTCGGAGCTCCCAAAGTATGGAACTCGGATTTTTGGAGATGTATTTTCCCGGAATATGTTGAGTATCTGGACTATTTCGGATATAAATATACAAACGACAAGGATGTAGTTATATCCCGTGATGATTTTATAGAAAACCTCCTAAGGATGCGCGGTATTGTAAGTATGCCGCATGTAGAGATTTATCACCCGGATGTTCACCCGGATTTGCATGAAGTGAGATTCGTTTACAAATACAAAAATTATAAAACAATATTTTTTTCAGGGCGCAGAATGCAAAGTGATGTGTGTAGGCTATACTTCAATGTAATTAACGATTTGCAGATTGGACTTACGGATTTTATTATGAAATCAAAGGAAGCTTTGTCCATCTTAGATATTTCCGAAGAAAAAAATCCTGCGCCTGATACCAGAACGCAAAAATACCGTTTTATGGATTATGGCAGAGGTATTAAAGCCTTTTATTGTGATTGCAGAAAGAAAGATTTAACACACAGGTTTAATCAAATGATCATGGATTTTACGCGTGTTATTGATTTATTCTTTGAGCAAAAAAACGAAACAGCGACCGGAAATTCTGCAAATGATCTGCTCAGACAGAATGAAGAATTGCTAAAAAAACTCAATCAGCTTGAAACGGCAATCAATGAAATAAAACAAAACAATCAATAGGAGGACCTATGAAAGTAATGATCTTAGCCGGTGGGTTCGGCACGCGCATAAGCGAAGAAAGCCATCTGCGGCCCAAGCCGATGATAGAGATCGGGGAAAAGCCGATACTCTGGCACATAATGAAAACCTATTCCCATTACGGGATAAACGATTTTGTGATACTCGCGGGGTACAAACAACACGTGATCAAGGAATGGTTTGCGGACTATTTCCTGCATACCTCCGACGTGACGTTTGATTTCACGGCGGAAAACAAAATGACCGTGCATCATAAAAGCGCCGAGCCGTGGCGGGTCACCGTTGTGGATACCGGCCTTAATACCATGACCGGCGGGCGTGTTAAGCGTGCTCAGGAGTATGTAGGAGATGAAACTTTCATGCTCACCTACGGCGACGCGGTGGGAAATATCAACATATCTGAGCTGCTGGAATTCCATAGATCTCATGGCAAGATAGGCACCGTGTCGGTGTATAACTTCGGGCAGGATAAGGGCGTGTTGGAAGTAGCGGAAAACGGCAATGTAAACGCTTTTCGTGAAAAATCCGACCTTGACGGCGACCTTATCAATATCGGATTTATGGTGTTTGAACCCAAAGTTTTCGATTACATAGATGGCGACAGCACCGTGCTTGAAAAAGACCCGCTGAATAAGTTGGTGGAAATGGGCGAGCTTGACGCGTATCTTCATAAAGGCTTTTGGCAGTGCATGGACACTATCCGCGAAAAAGAAAAGCTTGAAAAGCTCTGGAACAGCGGACAAGCCCCGTGGAAGGAGTGGGACTGATGCTTGATTTTTACAAAGGTAAAAAAGTATTCGTCACCGGTCATACCGGATTCAAGGGTTCGTGGCTGTGCAAGATACTCACAATGGCGGGAGCCGAAGTAACCGGCTACTCCCTTGAGCCGCCTACCGAACCCTCGCTGTTCGAGATAGCAAAGATAGGCGAGCAAGTTAATTCCGTAATAGGTGATATTTCCGATTACGACAAGCTGAAAGCGGCTTTTGATAAGGCGCAGCCGGAGATAGTGCTGCACCTCGCGGCTCAGCCTATCGTTCGCGACAGCTATAAAGATCCCGCTTACACCTACCGCACTAACGTGATGGGAACGGTGAATATTCTTGAGTGTGTGAGGAACAGCGCTTGCGTTAAGTCTTTTCTGAACGTTACCACCGACAAAGTATACAAGAATAAAGAGTGGGAGTGGGGCTACCGCGAGAATGAAGAGCTTGACGGCTACGACCCGTATTCAAACTCAAAGTCCTGTTCCGAGCTGGTCACCCACAGCTACAAAAACAGCTTTTTTGAGTACGGTAAAACCGCTATCTCTACCGCCAGAGCGGGAAATGTGATAGGCGGCGGGGATTTTGCAAACGATAGGATAATCCCGGACTGCGTGCGTTCCGCCCAAAAGGGAGAGGACATAATCGTCAGAAACCCGTATTCCACAAGACCGTATCAGCACGTTTTGGAGCCGCTGTACGCGTATCTGATGATAGCGCAAAAGCAGTATGAGGACGGAAATTACGCGGGGTATTACAACGTCGGGCCGGACGACGCGGATTGCTTTCAGACCGGCGCACTGGTGGACATTTTTGTAAGGCAGTGGGGCGGCGGACTGAAGTGGATAAATAAATCGGACGGCGGTCCGCACGAGGCTAATTTTCTGAAGCTGGACTGCTCAAAGTTAAAAACCACATTCGGTTGGAAGCCGCACTGGGATCTTGAAACCGCGATAACAAAGACGGTCGAGTGGACGAAAGCATGGCTGTCCGGCGAGGACGTCAACATCTGCATGGAAAGGCAGATAGGGGAATTTTGGGAGGGCTGAGCAGATGAAAAGAGCTATCGTTACCGGTGCGAACGGGTTTGTTGGAGCGTGGCTCACAAAAGAGCTTACCGACTGCGGGGCAGAAGTTTACGCAGTCATCAAGGATAAAAACGAGGATATTTCAAATATAACCTGCTTTGACGGCGTGAAGATAATATACTGCGAGCTTGACAATATAAAAAATCTTAATGAAATGATAAAAGACGAGGTCGATTGCTTTTATCATCTTGCATGGGCAGGCAGCGGCGGAGCATTGCGTGCGGATTACACAGTTCAGCTAAGCAACACAAAATGCGCGTGCGACGCAGCTTATGCCGCAAATCAGATAGGGTGCAAAAAATTTCTGGCCGCCGGGACGGTAACGGAAAATATAGTGGACTCAACGCTCGATATGGAAAACGTATCTCAAAATATGATGTACGGAATATGCAAGAAAACGACGCATTTGCTGTTGAACGCATATTGCACAATGATAGACCTTCCGTTTATCTGGATGCAGTTTTCTAATATATACGGCCCCGGAAATTTTTCCGGAAATCTTATCTCGTATACTTTGACCGAGCTTATCGGCGGCAGGAGACCCTCTTTTTCAAAGGGCAGTCAGCCATACGATTTTGTTTACATAAAAGACCTTGTGAAAGCGGCATATCTGCTGGGCGAAAAGGAAGTAAAAGGCAAAAGCTACTTTCTCGGCAGCGGCAGCAGCAGACTGCTTTGCGAATATCTGTCGGATATTCCGAAAATTCTGGGCAACGGTTACAGTGTAGGAATAGGAGAGCGGCCGGAGGATGGGATAGAATACAAACCGGAATGGTTTGATATTTCCGACTTGTCTAACGATACAGGCTTCAAAGCCGATCACAGCTTTGAAGAAGGTATAACCGAAACCTTTAGATGGGTACAAAAATATTATCGGGAGAAAAGCTAATGGTACAAAAATTTGAATTTACACCGCTGGAGCTTAAAGACGCATATCTGATAAAACCGTTTTATGCGACGGACAGCAGAGGCGGACTTATCAAGGATTACAACATAGATACCTTTAAGGCAAACGGCATAGAGCATGAACTTAAAGAAGTGTTCTACACCGTTTCCAAAAAAGGAGTTATCCGCGCGATACATTTTCAGATTGTAAAGCAGCAGGCAAAGCTGGTTCGCTGTGTAAAAGGGCATGTGTATGACGTAATAGTTGACTTGCGCCCGGATTCGCCTACATACGGAAAATATCTGGGCTTTGACCTGACGGAAGAAAACACATTATCCCTTTATGTGCCTGAATATTTCGGTCATGGCTATCTTGTGCTTGAGGATTCGATAGTAAGCTACAAATGCGCCGAGGTGTTTTACGGCGAGGGCGACAGCGGGATAATGTACAACGATCCGGACATAAACGTAAACTGGGATTTTGATAAGATAGGCGGCAAAGAAAAGCTGATAATTTCCGAAAAAGACCTCGGCCTTATGAGCTTTAAGGAATATGACGGGATGATGAGGAAAGAAAAGTAATGACAACCATAATTTTAGGCTCAGGTATAGCGGGACTCGGCGCATGGCATGCGGATAATACGGCTCAGATATATGAAGCGTCCGACAAAGCGGGCGGCTTGTGCAGAGGATTTGAGATAAACGGCTTTTACTTCGATCAGGCAGTACATCTGTCGTTTGCAAAAGATAAAGTGGTGAGAGATGTTTTCGACAAGACCGAGCAGTATTATCACCATCCGTTTCCGTATAGCTGGTACAAGGAAACTTGGCTGCGCCACCCCGCGCAGAACAACCTGTTCCATTTCCCGCCGCAGTTTAAGATAGACGCGGTGAAAGGCTTTATCGAGCGTAAGGGCAGGGAAAACGTCACCGATTTCAAGCAGTGGCTGATAGGCGGCTACGGCGAGTTCCTGTACGAAAATCTTTTTAAGATGTACAACGAAAAATACTGGCAGACCGATCTTGAAAAGATGGATATAGACTGGATAGGAAATCGCATATATCAGCCGGATATCGACGAGGTGCTTTACGGCTCATACACCGACGAAACGCCGAATGTTTACTACGCTTCCGAAATGCGCTACCCGAAAAACGGAGGTTATTACGCGTTCATAAAGGAGATAGCAGACGAGGCAGAGAAACAGGGCAAGCTGCATTTTAATAAGAAAGCGGTAAGGATAGACCCCGCCGCAAAAACCGTTTACTTTGCGGACGGAACAAGCGCTGCATACGACCGGCTGATCTCTTCGGTCCCGCTTCCCGAAATGGTAAAGATCATCGACAACGCGCCGCCCGAGATAAAGCAAAAAGCGGCGGACTTTGAGCATACCGGAGTCGCCCTTGTTTCGGTGGGTATGAAAAAGACCGAGTTTGAGAAATTCTGGTTTTACATATATGATACCGACATAATGGCGGCGCGGGCGTATATGCCGTCGGTAAAATCCCCGGCGAACGCTCCGGACGGCTGCGGCTCGATACAGTTTGAAATTTATTTCAGCTCAAAGGCGCAGCCTCCGAAAGAGGACGAAGCGGTGGAGAACACGCTTTACGCACTTGAAAAGCTGGGCATAGCAAAGCGCACCGACGTGCTTTTCAC
>CANQKE010000033.1 GCA_947624435.1 uncultured Ruminiclostridium sp. | reverse complement strand
ATAGTCACGCACGACCGCTCGATAGCGGAAAAATGCCGGAGGATAATCGAGCTTGACGACGGGAGTGTAGTGTCGGATTAGGACTTTGGGCGATTTTTGTCCCTTGCGGCTATATTATCACTCCTGCAAAAATCCATACTCCGCCAGTTGGTTAGGCTTATGCGGATTGCTGTTGATATATGATATTAAGAGTTCTTTGGTGGCAATATGATCTACTCCATCATTTCTTGCAGGGATCAATATCGGTGAAAATTCCACGGTTATATCGTTGCTGTTTATTACGTCGTATGGAGTTATATATTCTTTATCGGTATTTGATTTCCAACGAATAATTATACTCATACTCTTATCCAAAAACCAATACGGATATGATTGATAATAAGCCGAGCTATAAGAATAACCGTTCACTTTATTGATCCTCCCAAAGCCTATAAAATCAATACCGATATATTTGTGGATATTCGCAACGCCTGTAAGCTGAACCGTTATTTCGCTGAGTTGACGCTGGAGCTCATACAATAGCGTAGCACCGATGTGAACTATGGGAGAATGGAGATATTTTATCATTCCGTTTCTGCATAAATTATCGGCAAAACGCGGCTGAGGAAACCGCTCAAAAAGCATGGCGTTTTCTTCATCGCTGCAAAATTCATACTATCCACCCGACAAGCGAAAGCTCGAATTGCCACGGAACATACTTTGACATATCGAGGTCTCTTCCGGCGATCAGCCTTATAGGTATTATTCCGCCTATCACAATGCCAAGTGACAAAACGATAATCTCTATGACCTCAGCAAAAGCATAATACCGTATTAACCCTACGCCGATTTCCGATTTGTCGGCAAACATTTCAACGATATGACCGCATAAATTTAACAATACTACATAAAAAATCACACGCGCCGCGATAATTATAAACACCGACGGCAGTATCGAAACTACAAACTGCTTTTTTGTAAGCTCCATTTTGACCCCCATTTTGTGCGCTAGGTTTTACTTATAACCACTTCTACCCCGTCGAGCGCCGGCATACGGCTTTTGACAATGTCCATATATTCTTGTTTATAAAAGCCTCTCATTTCAAATTTTTCCAGCTTTTCAAACCCGGTCAAAAAATCCACATTAAAGCTGTCGGGAATGCGTATGCCATCAGTGTGATATCCTAAAACGGATATTTCCTTAAAATCCTCACAGTAAGACAAAGCTTGCTCTACCGCGTTATCCGGGCTGTTATAATTCGGGGATAATACTATATGATCATCCTTTGGGCTGAACTTTATCGACCAGTTGTTTTTCTTATCTAGGCATGCGGGAGCCGAACCCGAGCCGCCCCACGACGATGCCTTTGGGCGCTTTTCGTCCCTTTCGGCTTGACAGGCGCCAGCCTGCCTGCGCCTCAAGAAACAAAAATCACCTCAAATTCATTCGCCGTGAGGTGCACAGCAGTTTTTACGGAGCAGATTTTCGTCAAGACAAGGAAACCGAACGAAGGCATACTCGCGTATGTCGAGCGAGGTTGACGCAGTATTGGCGGAAATATGCCCGTAAAAACCGACTTGGGTCCGGTTCCCGCATGCCTATATTTCTATTTCTTCGAGCTGTGACAGCGCCTTTTGCTCGGATATATACTTCTTAAAATCGTCGTACATATCAGGTACTTTGGCAGCTATCTCTTCAAAAGGTCTGTCGGTATAGACATACATTATACATTTGCTGGTTTTATCGTCGTTTTCTATGCTGCCCGAACCGTAAAATTGTCGGTATGCGTCTAACAGGTCAGATGAACAGGGCTTGACATAAGAATGCAAAATATCCCTCATCCCGTATAAAGCCTTAGTTTCATCGCTGCCAAACCACCTCTCGGCTAAATATTTTACCGAGAGCAACACGATGACAGCGGAAAAAATAATCGCTAAGCCTTTGCCGATACGTTTTAAGACTTTTTGCATTGTTGCTCCTCTTCCAAAAGCGTACCGATAAACCAATTGTATTCTTTTTCGTCCATATCCGACAGCCATCGTCCGTACATTGATGAAATTTTGCTATTGAGGAAGTTTTCTTCGTAGTCGGGCAATAAGCGTATATGCTCGGGCTTTAATACGTTGTGCTCGTCATAGGGCTTTAAGATGTCGTAAACTTTACGGCGAAGCTTGTCGGGCTCATCGCTTAGCAGAAATTGCTTTGCCTCGGCTTTGGTGTTAAAAATACAGCTTATCGGATAATTACAAGGCGCGGTGATGTATAATTCAAAAAGCTTGAGGTGAGAAAATACTTGTTTGATTTTTTCAAGTTCTCTTAAAAATATCTTTCCTTGTAAATAATAAAACAGATAATAGCGTGTATAACTGCAAACCCTGAGCACTCTTATTACATCGTTCGGCTTTACCTTTGGTCGGTCGTATTTCGCTATCAGCGATTTTACCTTATCGGTCAGGGCAGTCAAAACACTTTCGCTCTGATGATCGCCGTCGAATATCCTATACAGATCCTTGTCGGAGTATACGATGACGTCAAAGTTGAACAAGATGCAATCATCACCGGCGCAGGTTCTTTCTTCACTTATGGTGGGGAATACCGTCACGTCGTACTTTTCGGCGATCCATTCTTCAAACTCGGGCAGCCACGGGTATACAGGCGGCTTGCTCCGGCTTTCGCGATACCTCTCAAAATCTGAGGTGGTGAACATCATAATAATATACCTCCTTTTTTATAGCGTAATAATACCCGCTATCACTTTTTCGGTTCTATCTCGCTCCTTTTGATTTTCTTACGTTTTGAAATCAGTTTAACCGATCTAACCAGCAGGAACGATATAATTTGATTTACAAAATGGAGAAATATCCAGCCGAATACTATTTTTGGGTCGGAAGGGTATATAAGATAGCAGAGGCCTAGGCATGCGGGAATCGAACCCGAGCCGCCTCACGACGATGCCTTTGGGCGCTTTTCGTCCCTTTCGGCTTGACAGGCGCCAGCCTGCCTGCGCCTCAAGAAACAAAAATCACCTCAAATTCATTCGCCGTGAGGTGCACAGCAGTTTTTACGGAGCAGATTTTCGTCAAGACAAGGAAACCGAACGAAGGCATACTCGCGTATGTCGAGCGAGGTTGACACAGTATTGGCGGAAATATGCCCGTAAAAACCGACTTGGGTTCGGTTCCCGCATGCCTAATAATATAAAACCGCCGAGCCAATAAAGCAGCGCTTTTTTGGATCTAATGAGCAAGCCTAAAATAATACCCACGGCATAATCGAGGATATAAAAGAGAAATATATTTATTAACATGATACTAAAATATGATATATAGACGTTATCCACAGACCTTAAAAATTCTCCCAACGGGTATAATATCAGGTAAAGAATATAGGCGGACAGCTCCGTCACGAGAACCTTAAGAACGTCCTTTTTATTGATCTTAGACATAATAACACCTCCGGACCGATGTGCGTTTTAATGCTTTGCTCCTTATATCTGAAATTAAGAAGATGACGCTTTTGCAAGCGGTATATCTTCTGCTAAGACAGCGCCGTAATTCAAGTCGGGAAGTTCGTCATTATAAACGATCTCCCACTTATAGTCAAAATACCACTGACGAGTACCTATAAACTTCACGGTAACGGTCTTTTCGTCATTCAGCACTATATCAACTGTGCCGTACATTTTATCTTTGTCAAAGGTGATTTTTTCATCGTTACTATAGCTGCCTTTTACATAATCGTATATCCACCCTCTCTCAAGGCGGCTGTCCGTTCTATAAAAGCACAAATTGCAGATATCGAACCGCTCGAACATTTTTCCGACGTTATCGAGATACATCTGATTCTCAAAGTCCCGCTTGCCTAAAATGCTTGTATATATCCATTTGTCAAAGCTTATCGGAGCAAAGCGGGAGAAAAGCAGCACCGCTGTGATCAGTAGGCATGCCACTCCTGCCGAAATAAAAATTATACGCTTTTTAGACTGTATTTTCATAATGATATCCCTCTTTGGCAAATTTCCGCTCAAACCGAGCAGGCTCCTAAGACAAAAACCGCCACCTTAATTATATCCGATCCCTTTTTTATTTACAATATTGCTTTCGTGAATAGCAATTTATCAGCGTAAACGGCAGAATTACCCTGCGCCTTTTGCGTTAAGTTTATACAATTGCTTACTCAAAGTATAAGCTTTTCTTGCCTAAAAGTCAATAGTTTTGCATTAAACGCCTGAAAAAACAAAAAAATCAGCTGCTTTTGATCTGATCGATAATTAAAATCAAATCAAACAGCAGCCGATCTATTTATAGTTTTAAGTTCTGACGGAAAGATAGCCGTTATATTTTGCGGAGCGCACTATTTTTGTTCCTGCCTTATATAGTTTTCGATATAATTTCCGAACCGTTCTCTGAATGATTTCAGCTTGTGCTGTGCTATCGGTACTATCAGTCCGTTTGACATATATATGTCGCAATTAACTATGCTTTTGACATAGTCCATATTTATTATAAAGCTCTTGTGCGGCGAAATAAATCTGTGTGGGTCTATAAGCGAGATCATCTCGTTTATAGCGCCTTTTACCTCGAATTTTCTGTCCTCTGTGTGTACGGTAATGCGGCGGTTGCCGGAGGTTTCAAAAGCATATATACTGTTAAGCTCCAGCGAAAGTATCCCTTCAACGCTTTTAAGCTCAATGACGGGCGAAGTTCCCTTGTTATCTCGGCGGCTTGAAATAAAATCGTTTATTACGGCGCTTAGCTTGTCCTTTGTTATCGGTTTTACGACAAAGTCAAACGGGTGTGCCGCAAAGCTTTCCAAAGCGTATTTCTCATAATTCGTCACATAAACTATCTCAGCCGAAAGGTCATGTTCCCTTAAACGCTGTGCGGCCTTTATACCGTCTATCCCGCGCATTTCAATATCAAGGAAGATAAGGTCGTACTGCCCGCCGCAAAGCAGTTCTTCACCACTTAAAAATCCGGATACTAAGATCTCCTCGCCGCTCTCGGTGAGTATCTGAGATACCAGCTGTGAGATTTTGTCTACAGCCTCCTGCTCATCATCACATACCGCTATTTTAAGCAAGCCTGTCACTCCTTTCCGTTCGATATACTAAAAGTTAAATCGTCGGGCTGATATAATTATAGCATATTTTCGGATAAAATCAAGCGGGCTACCCTATCAGCACCCCTATCCTATCATTGACAATCAAGTGATTTTGTGGTAGAATACTGGTATATGAACAAAAGAAGGAGTGTTTATTTTGGAGCACAACGAATATAAAAACAACAAGCCGTCCAAAGATAACCGCCCCGAATTTCCGAAAAAGGCAGTTATAACCGGAGGAATGCCCTACGGAAATAAAGAACTGCATTTCGGACACGTGGGCGGCGTTTTCGTATTTGCGGACGCGTATGCGAGATTTTTGCGGGACAGGATAGGAAAGGACAACGTTATATTCGTATCCGGCACCGACTGTTACGGCTCGCCTATAGCGGAAAGCTATCGGGCAAAAGTCGCGTCGGGAGAGTTTGACGGGAGCATAGAGGATTTTGTCCGTAAAAACCACGAAAGCCAGAAAAAAACGCTCGCGGATTATCATATCAGCCTTAACCTCTTCGCCGCAAGCGCGCTGGACAACGCGGCAAAGCACCACGCTATAGTCAGCGAACAGCTTATAAAAAGGCTTTATGAAAACGGACAGCTCAAAAAAATAACCACCTCGCAGTTTTTTGACGAAAAGGCCGGCGTGTTCCTTAACGGCAGACAGGTGGTCGGAAAATGTCCGGTAATGGGCTGTCAATCGGACAAAGCGTATGCGGACGAATGCTCGCTGGGGCATCAGTATATGCCGTCGGCGCTGATAGACCCGAAAAGCACTCTGACAGGTGAAACGCCGGTCATGAAAGACGTGGCGAACTGGTATTTTGCCCTTACGGATTACACGCAGCTGCTCACCGAATATGTCGAACAGCTTAAAAAACAGCCTAATATCCGCCAGCTTGTGTATAAAACGATAGGCGAATTTCTTGAGCCTCCGGTTATCCATATCAAAAAAGAGCTTATGGATGACTATACCAAAATAAAGGACAGCCTTGCACATCACACACTTGAAAACGACGAGAAAAAGCCGTCGTTTACCATCTGCTTTGACACTCTGGACGAACGCGACAAGGCGTGCGAGATACTCGCGCACAACGGGATAAGGTTCCGCACCGGAAAAACACTGGTGCCGTTCCGTCTTACCGGAAATATAGAATGGGGCGTGAAAGCGCCGGATATCGAGGACCTTAAAGACCTCACGGTATGGGTATGGCCGGAATCCTTGTGGGCGCCTATCTCCTTTACCGTTGCTTATCTTGAATCGGTGGGAAGAGATATAAACGAGTGGAAAGATTTCTGGTGCAGCAAAAATTCACGCGTGTATCAGTTTATCGGCTCGGACAATATATATTTTTACGGAGTCGCACAGACCGCGATGTTCGCCGCATTGCAAAGCGGGGAGATAAGCTGCGATATACCGGACGGAGAACTTCAGCAGACCACTCTGGTGGCGAATCATCATATACTGTTTCTTGACAAGAAAGCGAGCAGCAGCGGCGATATCAAGCCGCCTATGGCAGCCGACCTTTTGAACCACTATACCGCGGAGCAGCTGCGTATGCACTGGCTGAGTTTAGGACTCGGCAGGGGCAGCGTAAGCTTCCAGCCAAAGCCGTATGACCCGAACGCTAAGCCTGAGGACAGCGATCCGGTAGTTAAAGAGGGATTTTTGCTTTCAAACGTTTTTAACCGCGTGATACGTTCATGTTTTTACTGCGCGCAGAAATACTACGGCGGTAAAATGCCTTTGGATACGCCGGACAAGCAGGTCATAGAGGAGAGCGAAAAGGCGATACTTGAATACGAACGGTTCATGTATAAATTTGAATTCCATCAGGTAACTTATGTACTGGATTCATATATCCGCAAGGCTAACAAGCTGTGGGCGAAGAACATGAACGAGACGGACAAAAACAACGACGATGAATTGCGCCGCAAAACTCTTACCGACGTGTTCCATTATGTGCGTACCGCGGCGGTGCTGCTCCATCCGCTGGCTCCAGTGGGGACTGAGATGTTAAGAGAATATCTCGGCTTTGGCGAGGATTTCTGGAGCTGGGAGCATATCTTTGAGGGAATGGCGTATTTCTGCCCCGATGAGAAAGAACATCAGCTTAAATTCTTAGAGCCGAGGGTGGATTTCTTCACAAGACACCCCTCCCAGTTTGAACAAAAATAAATAAAAATCGGGCTTCTGCACACTATATACAGAAGCCCTTTCTAATTTATTAAGGTTGTAAATGCCCTAAATATTTTGAACCTCAAAGTATTATATTTCACATAATTATCACAAATTGATTTTTTCTTTGTCACTTAACGGGTTTATTATGTATCTGTCAAAAAATAAATCAGCGTTTTTCGTTTTTTCATATATATTTCCCCAACCAAGAAAGTCCGATCGAAAGGTCGGGCTTTCTCGGTTTTTGTCAGGGTTTATCCAAGCGGCAGATGATATTCCCCGCCGCTCCTTCTACAAACGTTTCCGTCATGCCGTGGGAAAGGTAATATTCTCTTTCCGTTTGGTACGCCTCAAAGCGTTTATCAAGTAAAACGACGTCGGCGAGCGGCGCGCTGTGCTCGTTTGGAACGTCAGCCGTGGTAATGGAATACAGCTCCTTTTGTTTATACAGTGCCGGAACAAAAAACGTGTCGGCGGTCACGCTGCCTATATCGGTATCAAGCTGCTCAAGATAGCTTATCGCCGCCTGATTATCGGGTTTTATCGACAGATTATCGGTAAGCTTCCAGTGGCAGCAGCAGAATATAGCGGCGGACGCGGCAAGGCAGAACACCACCGCCGCGCGTCGGGAATGATACCTCATATCCGCGCAGTTTTGGATAAACAGCCAGATAAAAATCGCGGCTGTGCCGAACACGTACTGGAAATTTATATCATGCTGGTAGGAATAGTTCGGCATAAGATTTATCAGTATAAACGGTATAAAAAGGATAACGCGGCTGAATTTTTTGCAGAAAAGCGGGATAAAACCGAGCGGCAGCAGCATTTGAAGAACGAACATCAGCTTACTTTCGTCCAGCAGATTGCTTATAACATACCCCGGATTTACTATTACCGAGATAATCACATTAAACAGTCCGCCGTTAGGGTCGTAAATGTAATTATCGTACCGCCATGACATTATCCCAAGTCCCTGACTGTCAAGGAAAGCGCATACCGCGACGAAATATGCGATACCGCATACCAGCATTATGCCGCCGGCAATTTTCATCTTTTTGCCGCGGTCGCAGAAAATAAGATACAGCGCGACGGTACAGATATATATCGCCGCGTCTTCCTTTACGGCGAGAGTTAGCAGCGAAAATACGGCTATAGGGATAAAACGCTCCCGCTCTATCGCCCAGAACAGCCACAGCAAAAGCGGCGCAAGCATGCAGTTTTCATGCAGGTCGTAGCGGCAGCCGCCGGTCAGTGCCGGATAAAAGCAGTAGATCAGTCCTATCAGCGCGCAGGTCGGCTTTGAAAGCTCGTACTTTCTTGCTATAAGATACACCGGTATCACGCCGGAAGCGACTATCGCGCCTTGGAGCAGCTCTAAAGTCACCGGGTGCGGATATATCATATAAAACGGCAGCATAAGATAATACGCCGGCGAAAAATGCACGGCAAAGTGGGAAAGCTCATACCCGCGCTCTATCGTGGTATATGGCAAAAAGCCGTTTTTCATGTTTTCAAACATCTGGGAAAAGATACCGAAATCGTAAACCGGAGCGGACATGTTATAGTACCGCAGCGCTATAAGTATCCCGGAAAAGATAAACATTATCGCCGCGCCGGAAATGATTACCGCCGGCCAGAGCTTTTTGCTCCATTTCGGCAATCTCAGCTTGTCCCTGCACAGTGTGAAAAACACCGCAGCTAAGATAAACGGCATGGCGGCGATACAGCCGAACATATCCAATTTCCCGCAGGAAAGCATAATGATAAGCGCGACGGAGATAAACAAAAGCCAGCCGCTGTCTATTTTACATATATTCCTTAACAGGGCGGCGGCCGTCGATATCACTATGAACGCGCAGACAAAGGAAAGCGCCGCGTACCCGATATTCACCGACAGCGGGAATTCCTTTGTCATGATATTCTGCTGTGCAAAAAGGTATATCATAAATACGGCGGTAAGCCATGAGGAAATAAGCCGCATTATCACCGTTTCAATATTCGGAAAAAGTCTTTTAAGTACGCTTATAAAAAGCTGTTTGCCGTCGGAATTTATCTCGGTCGCCTCCCCTCGTATTTTTATCACCAATAAAGTATACCATATCTTACATAAAAAATCAACTCCGTACTTTGAGCACGGAGTTTTATAAACAGGATAAATTTACATTTTTTCAATCACGTCGGCTATCTGGGATTCGGTTATATCCTTGCTGTAGCGGTTATCGCCGAAGCACATCATGTCGCCTATCTCTTTTTGGAAAACGAAGCGCAGCTTTCCGTTTCTTACCTTTTTATCGGTGTAGAGCTTTTTGATAAGCTCTTTTTTATCCACATAAACAGGTATAGATACCGGCAGTCCCGCCCTGCTGATAAGCGCTTTTACTCTTTCGACGTTTTTGACCGAGATATAACCGAGGCGCATACCAAGCTCAGCCTGTGCGACAAGTCCTACCGCCACCGCCTCGCCGTGCAGCATTGAATAACCGCTGACCGTTTCTAATGCTCTGCCGACGGTATGGCCTAAGTTCAGCACCTCGCGCAGACCGGATTCCCGTTCGTCCTTCATGACTATCTTGTATTTTATATCACAGTTCATTTTTGCGATATATTCACAGCTGTAATCGTCGCAGATAAGCACTTTTTCCAGATTATCCTCAAGGAATTTGAACAGCGAACCCGAACCGAGGCAGCCGTGCTTTATCGTTTCCGCAAGGCCGCTGCGCAGCTCGCGCTCCGGCAGGGTCTTCCAGGTATTTATATCTATGTAGACCTTTTTCGGCTGATTGAAAAGACCGATAAGGTTGGTAGCAAGCGGCGTATCCACCGCGGTCTTTCCTCCGATAGACGCGTCAGCCGCCGCAAGCAGCGTGGTGGAATATATAATAAAGGGTATCCCTCTTCCGAATGTTCCGGCGGTAAAGCCCGCAAGGTCGGACACTACTCCGCCGCCTACCGCTATCATAAAGCTGTCGCGGCGGTATCCCTTTTCCAGCATTGAATCCTCGATAAATTCTTTCATGGCGCGGGTCTTGGACTTTTCTCCCGCGGGGATAACGAACATATCGGCCGCAAACCCGTTATCGCGCAGCTTTTTAAGTATCGGCTCGGCATACAGCCCCTGTACGTTGCTGTCGGTTATCACAGCGAATTTTTTTGCCGTGCCGGAAAGTCCTTCTTTAAGATCGGATATCATCATATCGGACAGATCTCTGCCTATTTCTATTTGGTAAGAATCATCAACGACCTTTTTCAGTTCACAATTGAATGTCATTTCATTTCCCTTTCGTTTATTGCCGCGCTTCTTAACTGTCCGCAGGCGGCGTTTATCCCCTCTCCAAATTTACGGCGCACCGTTACTCTGAGTCCCCGCTTTTTAAGCTCGTCGTAAAACTCGAAAAAGCGCCGGCTTTTGGCAAACTCCCCGCCGGTCGGATTATACTCTATCAGATTGACGGTAAAATCCTCGCCGTTTATAAGCTTTGCTAACATATCCGCGTCGTTTGTGCCGTCGTTTATTCCCGAAAGCAGGGTGTATTCAAGCAGCACGCGCCGTCCGGTCTTTTGTATGTACCGCCTCGCCGCGCCTATTACCTTGGCTATCGGATATTTTTTATTTATCGGCATAAGAAAAGAACGTGTCTTTTCATCCGCCGAATGCAAGCTTATCGCAAGCGAACAGGCTCGCGGCAGCTTGGAAAATCTGTCTATCCCATCCGGCAGTCCGCAGGTGGAAACCGTCACCCTTGACGGCGGTATCGCAAGGCCGTTGTCGTCGGTCACGATGTCGCAAAAACCGCTGACGTTTTCAAAATTATCGAACGGCTCTCCTATCCCCATCACGGCGGCATTTGTTATTCTTATCCCCTGATCTTTTTCGATGTATAAAAGCTGCGTCACCATTTCTCCGGCGCAAAGGTCTCTCACCTTTGACCGCTTGCCGCTGTTACAGAATATGCAGCCCATATTACAGCCCGCCTGCGAGGATACGCACACGCTGCCGCCGTATTTCTGCCGCATAAGTACCGATTCTATCATGTTGCCGTCGGAAAGCAAAAACAGGTATTTCACGCTGTCGCCGCTGTCCTGCTTTTTGACGGCTTTAGGAAAAACAAACTCGTATTCCCGCGCCAGTCTTTCCTTTATTTCGGCGGCGGTATGCGTCATCTCGGCATAGCTTTCGGCTTTGTCGCGGTAAATATCGCGGAAAATGTTTACCGCCTTGGACCTCGGCAGACAAAGCTTTTCCATAGCGTCTGACAAAGTGAGGGAATATATATTCTTCATCGGTCAAGAAAGGCTTGGATAAGCGCTTTCAGCTTATCTATCCCCTCGCCGCTCTGACTGGAAAGCTCCAGCTTTACGATATCCTCGTACCCGATAAGCTCGGTGGCGAGAGCGGCGCGGCGTTTTTCCCGCTCGGTCTTTTTCAGCTTATCCGCCTTAGTAAGCGCGATGATGAAATCCCTGCCGCTTTGCCTCAGATAATCCAGCATCATCATATCGTTGTTTGAGGGCTTATGGCGCATATCTATAAGCTGCACCACCAGCCGCAGCCCGCGCGTTCCTGCAAAATAACCGTCTACAAGCTGCGACCAGCGCCGCTGCTCGTCGCGCGACGCCTTTGCATAGCCGTAACCCGGCAGGTCTACAAAATAAACATTGTCCACCTTGTAAAAATTTACCGTGACGGTCTTACCGGGAACGCCGCTCACCCGCGCAAGCGACTTTCGATTCAGCAGCTTGTTGATAAGCGAGCTTTTCCCGACGTTGCTGCGTCCGGAAAAGGCTATCTCCGCCCTGTCCGCAGCGGGCAGCTGATTTGTAAGTCCGCAGGAGGTGAAAAATTCCGCCTTTGCATAATTTATTTCCATGTCATTCTCCGATCATTGTCTGTCGGAATGTATACCGGTCTTTTCCCCGCCGTTCACCGCCGAGCCTACCGCCGCCTGTATATGCGCGGGCAGCTTTTTCTTTCCCGGAAGAGAATTGGTCTTTACTATCGCGGCGTCCAGTACCGTATTGATGTCGTCGGCCGTCACAAATTCAAGGTTATCCAGTATCACCTTATCAAGCTCCATCATGTCCGGCTCGTTTTCCTTAGGTATAACAACGGTCTTTACCCCCGCTTTATACGCGGCCATGGTCTTTTCTCTGAGTCCGCCTATCGCAAGGACTTTTCCCCGCAGAGTTATCTCTCCGGTCATAGCTACGTCGCGGCGCACCGCCATGCCCGACAACGCGGATATAAGCGCGGTAGTCATGGTAACTCCGGCGGACGGCCCGTCTTTAGGCACAGCTCCCTCCGGCGCATGGATATGTATATCCTTGTTCTTGTAAAACTCGGGGTCTATCTCATATCTGTGCGCAAGGCTGCGGACAAGGCTTATCGCTATCTTTGCGGATTCTTTCATTACGTCGCCGAGCGAGCCGGTTATCTCCACCTTGCCGGTGCCGTCCAGCACCAATACTTCAAGCGGCATGATAACGCCGCCCGCCGACGTCCAGGCAAGGCCGTTCACCAAACCTATCTCGTCCTGCTGCGGTATATCCTCGCCGAGGTACTTAGGCGCGCCAAGCAATTCCGGCAGATCGGCGGGACGCAGGGTTATCTTTGAATCGTCGCTCACCAGACGGCGCAGCGCCTTTCTGCAAAGCTTAGCGATAGTACGCTCCAGTGTTCTCACGCCCGCCTCTCTTGTATACTTATCTATAACGTCGTACAGCGCCGCGTCGGTTATCTTAAGCTTTGAGGTCTTAAGTCCGTGCTTTGCGTACTGCTTGGGGATAAGGTGCTTTTGCGCGATATTGAATTTTTCCTCGCGGGTATAGCTGCCGAGCTCGATGACCTCCATTCTGTCCAGCAGCGGCGCGGGTATCGTATCAAGCGTATTCGCCGTGGTAACGAACAGCACGTTGCTGAGATCTATCGGTATTTCAAGATAATGATCTCTGAACGCCACGTTCTGCTCGCTGTCGAGCACCTCTAACATTGCGCTGGAGGGGTCGCCTTTATAATCGCTGCCGAGCTTATCTATCTCGTCGAGCAGCATTACCGGATTCATGGATTTCGCCTGAATAAGCGCCTTAGCGATACGTCCCGGCATAGCGCCGAGGTAGGTCTTTCTGTGGCCGCGTATCTCCGCCTCGTCATGTACGCCGCCCAGTGAAACGCGGACATAATTCCTGCCGAGCGCGGCGGCGATAGACTTAGCTACCGAGGTCTTTCCGACTCCCGGAGGTCCGACAAGGCAGATTATCTGACCCTTTTTGTCCGCATCCTCCCACTGATTCAGCGCGACTATCTCCAAAATACGTTCTTTGACCTTTTTCAGCCCGTAATGATCCTTTTCAAGCTGCTTTTCCGCCTTGGAAATATCCTTGCGGTTGGTGGTATAAACGTTCCACGGCAGCTCCAGCACCGCGTCAAGATATGTACGCACTACTGCGGCTTCCTGTGAGCCGGGCACTAACCTCATCAGCTTTTCACATTCTCTTATCAGCTTATCGTGAGTATCCGGATCGAAGCCTATCTCGTCTATCCTGTCCATATACTCGTATCCCTCGGTCTGAGGGTCGTCGCCGTCTCCGAGCTGATTTGAGATTATCCTCATCTGTTCGCGCAGATAAAAATCGCGCTGGTTTTTGTCAAGGTTTTCCCTTACCTGCTCGCTTATTTCCTGCTCAAGGCGGATTATCCCTATCTCCTCGCTCATGAACCGGATAAGCAACTGTGCGCGCTTTTTAAGCGTGGTGCATTGTAACAGCTCCTGCTTATCCTCGGGTTTAAGGTAGATATTGAAAATAATAAGCTCCATCATGCGCCCGAGGCTCTTTGCGGAAAGTATGCCCTTATACAGCTCCTTCGGCATTTTCGGCGAGATCTCGCTGTATTTTGAAAAGACCTCCGACAACGAGCGGCACAGCGCGCTTTCCTCCGCGGCGCTCATGCGGTTTGACGGTTCGGGAAGCTCGCTTATCGACGCAAAAAGATAAGGGTCTTTAGCGTCCAATGATTCCAGCCGCGCGGTGTTAAGCCCCTGCACCAGCACTCTGGTAGCGCCGTCAGGAGTGTTCAACGTCTGTCTTATCTGAGCGACTACGCCGACGCGGTAAAGCTGTGACGCGCCGACGTCGTCTAACGTTTCGTCCCTCTGCGTTACCAGAAATATCCTGCGGTCGCCCTCAACGGCGGCTTTTATCGCGTCGGTGGAACGCTTTCTCGAAACGTCAAAATGTACTATCATACGTGGAAAAATTACCAGTCCTCTGAGTGCGATGACCGGTAAATGTGTAATAACTGTTTCTTTCTTCATATACCTGATCCTTTCAGTAATTTCTACACGTCCTGTTTTCTCTGTCCTTATCGGCTTATCTTCCGACTGTAACAATTATACTATAGAACGCCGTCTTTTGCAAGAGTTTTTTATCGGAAGAAAAGCCATAATCTGCCCTTTATCAACCCCCGCAGCCGAGCAGGGATTTATAGTGCTTTCCTCTTTCCTCGAAGTTTTTGTAAAAGCCATAGCTGGCCGCCGCCGGAGAGAGTATGCAGCGCACCTTTGTATGCGCTTTAGCTATCGCTACGGCCTCTTCCATATCCTTTGCGTAATACTTTGTTATGCCGTCGGCGGTTATGTCCTTTGCGGCGCGTATGCCGCTGTCCGGCAGCACTATCAGATTTTTCAGCTTAGTCTCCCTGTTCAGATACTCCGCGAGCGGCTGATAGGATATCCCTCTATCCATGCCGCCGATTATCAGCGTATCGGTGTCGGGATACGCCTTAAGCGCGGCTATCGCGGTCTGAGGAGCGGTGCTTATGCTGTCGTTGATGTACTCCGCTCCGTCGATGGTGCAGACGTATTCCAGCCTATGCTCTAAAGGAGAAAAATCCGGCAGCGAAGCAATACATTCGTCTATATTGCAGCCCGCGATCTCGGCCGCGCAAAGTGCGACCGCAATATTATAAAGATTATGCTCGCCGCGCAGACGGGTGTTTATTTTTTCCGCCGGATAAAATTTATCAAAGACGAATATGCCGTTATCGCGCACGCCGATATTTCCGCGCTGTCCGGCGAGTATTTTTCCTGCTTTAGTATCGGCGTGTATCTCGCTGTCCAGCTCGCCGTTTATTATCAGCGTATCGCCGTCTTTTTGATAGCGGTAAATGTTGGTCTTTGCCGCGCGGTATTCCTCAAAGCCCGCGTAATGGTCGAGGTGTTCCGGATAAACGTTCAGCAGTACCGAAACAGCGGGAGACGCCTTGACATATTCCAGCTGATGGCAGGACAGCTCACACACTATCGCGTCGCAGCCGGAAAATTCAGCCTCTCTTTGCAGCGGAGGCACTCCTATATTCCCTATCAGCATGGTCTTTTTACCGCAGGCGCAAAGAAAATGATATATCAGGCTGGACACGGTAGACTTGCCCTTAGTTCCGGTAACTCCTATCACCGGCACGGGACAGTACCTTAAAAACAGGTCCGCCTGGCAGGTTATCTTTTCCTTTATGCTGTCCGGCACGTCGTTTTTAAGTCCTATTCCCGGCGCTTTCATTATCACGTCATAGTCCGCAAGATGTGAAAGATAATCGTCGCCGCAGTAAACGTCGCAGCCGACCTCGTCGGGATCGAGCTGCCGCTTGTCGGCAACGGCATAGCTTGAAAGTCCGAGCGACTTCAGTAGCTCAAGGGTGCTTTCTCCCTCTCTGCCAAAGCCGAGTATCAGCACGCTTTTCCCATTAAAAAAATTTTTAAGCTTTTCAAATATATCCTTGTTTTCCATTGTCAGCTCCGTTTTGATATTGCCTGCTTTACCAACGGTAAAAGCTCCTTTGGCACATAGTTGTCGTTATCGAAGAAGTTTTCGGTCTTATCTGCGTCGTCGGGACGGTCGGGGTATTCTTTCATATATCTTTCCAGCAGATACGGCAGCTTGCCCGCCTGTCTTAGCTTTGCGGCGCGATATAACGCATAACGCACCTCCGCCTTTGTGCCGACGCATTCAAACGGCTTATCGACGTCTTCGTATATCAATCCGTCAAACATGGCGGACAGCTTTTCGTCCTCCAGCATATTCCTGCCGAAAATTTTTATCAGCGTTTCATCCTCCAGAAAAGCCGCCAGTAATATATATACATACAGGCATTTCGCACAGTCAGCGCACCAGGTGTCCGTTTTTGAGCCGAGGTTGCAGCTTTGGAACACCGGAAAGTATTTTTCATACCTCACAAAGACAGAGGCTATACCGTATTCGTTCAGCGGGCGCAGCAGGCTGAAGTAGTCCGGACCGTTACCGAGGTATTTTTGCGAATATTCACGGAAATCCCGCTCAAATTCGGTGCTTTTGCTGTACTGGTGGTTTACGTATTTCCCTTTTACATAGCTTTCGTTAGCGCTGCTCTCGTTAGACAGCGCGATGTACTTCTTGTTTGAAAGATAGGCGAAAAGGTACGCCGAAAACGCAACTATCGCCGAAAACGGCGTATGCCCATTAAGATAGCCGTCCGCGTTGCGTGCTAACAGCTCCTTATCTATCGTGCGGCGAACGCCGGTTATACCGCTTTGACTAAATCCGGCAGTCTTTGCGCAGTTTACCGTAGCGCCGCGCGGGTTTATGATGTAGCAAGTCGTGTCGTCGTGATATTTTCGCAGCAGCTCCAACGTCACCACGCTGTCCTTTCCCCCTCCGACCGGGACAAGGAAACCGGACAGCGGCTTTTCACAGATAAGCTGCGGCGCTTTGTCGTTTTGCGGGATTATAGTCATGAAATCTTCAAAATCGGCGTCTATGCCGTTCTTGTAGAAAAACTCTCCCAAGCCGTTGAAATACAGCTTTTTCCACCACAGGCACTGTTCGCCGTTAAGACTGCCGCAGTTTACGCGCACGACAGGCGGGCAGGCGCATTTCCAGTAGCTGACAAGCTCCGCCATACCGATATTGAAAACGATATAGCTGCCAAGCTCCGACAGATCGCACAGCAGACCCTCCTCGCATTTCCATGACGGATAAAAATGATAATCGTCAATGGAAAAATGAAAAGAAAAGCCGTCGCTTTCTATCTTATATCCGTGGTATATAAATTCCTTATGCTTTTGTCTGAGTGTTTCGTACAGGCTCATAGTTCCTCCTGTTATGGCAAAATTACCGGCTTTGCGGTATAATCCCCGCCGCAGGGCTTTTTTGGCTCAAATGCCAATGCGTAAAGGTCGCGGGCGTAACTTTGCAGCGCTGCCTGCCGCTTTGCCGCCGGACTTTTTTGGGAAAGTGCGAACAGCGAGGTATCTATCGGGATCGGGCAGCTTGACGCGGCGAGTATCTCTTTTCCCCTGCCGTTCATCCCCAATACCCGTATATAAGCGGGCGGGCAGTCGGCTATATCACGCGTTACGCCTAGAAACGCGCACAGCACCAGCCGCCTTGCTTTGGACAGCGTGCTGCTTTTGGACTTTATCGCGGCGTAAAGCGTATCAAGGCTTGTTGATTCTCTTATCGCCCTGTAAATGCGGTTTTGGGCTCCGTTGTTCACGTCCGGCAGAGCGGATATATCCTCGGGAGTCAGCTCTCTGAGCTTTGCGAGTATCGCGGTTTCCAAACGGGAAATATCGGCGGTATCTTTGTTGATATTATAAGGCATAAATTCCGATACGTCAAGTCCCGCGGATATGCGGCGGCGTATCTCCATAGCGGACAAAAAGCCGTTTTCCCCGTCGTCACCGTCATGTCCCGCGCCTGTGCGCTTTACGGCAAGCGGAGTTATATCGCTGCTAAGAGCCGAAAGCGCCCGCAGATATTCCGCCGCGAGTATGTCGTTGGGACTTGCGAGCGCGGCAAGCGTCTTTTCGTCGCAGCCGGCATCGTACAATGCTTTAGACAGCGCGGCGGGATAATTCAGCCCGTCTTTTATATAACGGGAAATGCTGTCCTTATCCGCGTTATCCGACGCGCGGGCGGCGTTTAACAGTACGTCGACATCTCCGCATTCGCTGCCGAAGCTGAGTATATCCACGCAGCCCAGCATATCCAGCATGCCTGCCGCCGCCGACGCGAACCGCTGAGCGCTGCCCAAGGCGTACTGCGCAGGCAGCTCCAATACCAGATCAACACCGTTTTCCAATGCGGTGCGGGCGCGGTCGAATTTATCAACTACGGCGATATCGCCGCGCTGGACAAAGTCGCCGCTCATCACGCACACCAGATGATCCGCGCCGGTCTGCTCGCAAGTGCGGCGGATATGGTACTTATGCCCGTTGTGAAAGGGATTATATTCGGCTATTATCCCTGCTGTTTTCATACGATAAAGTCCTTTCGCCCTTTTATTATACGCCGGAAAATCAATACGGTACCGGCGCGCCTGTCGGATTTTTCCCGATAAATGGCGATTTTACAATAAACCACTTGATTTTTTTTCGGTTTTGGTATAAAATAGATTTATATTAATCATATCAAGGCAACGCCTTAAAGAAAGGAAATGCAAAAGCATGAAAATACTTGTAGTAAACGCCGGAAGTTCTTCACTAAAATATCAGCTGATAGACATGAAGGACGAGAGCGTCATCGCAAAGGGCAACTGTGAGCGGATAGGCATTGACGGAAAGATAACCCACAAGACCTTTGACGGAAGAAAATATGAGGAAGAATGCAGCTTTCCCACCCATACCGAGGCTTTTGAAAAGCTGGTAGAGGTAATGACCAAGAGCGACGCTGCGGTCATCTCGGATATGAGCGAGATAGCGGCCGTGGGTCACAGAATAGTGCAGGGTGCGGAGGTATTCACCGAAACGACGCTGGTCACCGACGAGGTCATCGACAAGATAGACGAGCTGAGGGACCTCGCTCCGGTACACAACCACGCTCACGCACTGGCGCTGAGAGCCTGCAAGAAGGTAGTTCCGGCAAGCACTCCTCAGGCGGTGGTATTCGATACCGCGTTCCACCAGACCATGCCGCCCAAGGCGTTCATGTTCGGTATGCCTTACGAGGCTTATGAAAAATTCCATGTAAGAAAATACGGCTTCCACGGCACTTCTCACCGCTATGTTTCAATGAAGTTAGGCGAGGTCAAGAACGCAGACCTTAAGGACCTCAAGATAGTTTCCTGCCATCTCGGCAACGGTTCTTCCATCACGGCGATAGACGGTGGAAAATCCGTTGATACGTCTATGGGCTTTACCCCGCTCGACGGTATCATAATGGGTACGCGTTCCGGCTCGGTAGACCCCTCCGCAGTTGAATTCGTGCAAGAAAAGATGGGATTTACCCCCGCGCAGATGAGCGACTACCTCAACAAGCAGTCGGGATTTTTGGGCCTGTCCGGTAAATTCTCCGACAACAGAGATATCACCAGCGCGGCAAGCGGCGGCGACCCCCGTTCTCAGCTCGTATCCGAAATGCTCGCATACGAGATAAAGAAGTACATCGGCTCTTACGCCGCAGTCATGAACGGACTTGACGCAGTTATATTCACCGGAGGTATCGGCGAAAACGCTCCCGAAGTGAGAAAAGCCGTCTGCGAAAATATGGACGTGCTCGGCATCAAGTTAGACGAGAGCGTAAACGCAGGACTCAGAGGAGAGCTTGCGAAGATATCCGCCGCCGATTCAAAGGCGGAAGTATGGGTAATACCCACCAACGAGGAGCTTTTGATAGCGCGCGATACTCTCAAGATAACCGGCCTTGATAAACAGCTTGCAAAATAATTATAGCACATTTCGGCCGATATTTCTATAGTTAAATCTATATTTTTGCTGTCCCTTTCCGTTTGATTCGGAGAGGGACAGATTTTTTAACAAAATAACCAAATTCTATTTACAAATGGGAATAAAAGTGGTATAATATAACTATAAACACATTGTCTAAGAAAGGAACAGACCGTTGATATATACACTTACGCTCAATCCGGCGCTGGATCATGTGATGCAGCCGGAAGAGCTTGTTTTGGGGCAGGTCGTGCGGTGCATCGGCGACTCGGTAACATTCGGTGGAAAAGGGATAAACGTTTCGGTGGTACTGCACCGACTGGGTACGAAAAGCACCGCGCTGGGCTTCATCGCGGGAGAGTTCGGAAAGCTGCTGGAAAGAATGGTAAACGCCGAGGGGGTGACCGCCGACTTTATCACGCTTTCCCACGGCAATACGAGAATGAACGTCAAATTAAAGACCGACCCCATTACCGAGCTTAACGCGCCGGGTCCCGATATAGACGAAGACGCGCTTTCAAAGCTGTTTATTAAGCTGGATACGCTTGATAACGGCGATACTCTGGTACTTGCGGGCAGCGTTCCTCCCTCTTTGCCGGACGATATATACGAGCAGATAATGAGGCGGCTTTCCTGCAAGAATGTGCGTGTTGTTGTTGACGCGGGAGGCAAATTGCTGTTAAATTCGCTTAAATACCGCCCGTTTCTTATCAAGCCGAACGCCGACGAATTACAAGAAGCCGCCGGAATAAGCACGGACACCCTCGACGGGGTTATCGCGGGTGCAAATAGGCTTAGCAAGCTCGGCGCGCAAAACGTGCTGGTCTCACTCGGCGAAAACGGCGCGCTGTTGTACGACAGCGAGGGAAATACCGAATTTTCGCCCGCTCCGAAAGGTATGGTAATAAACACGGTAGGCGCTGGAGATTCGATGCTGGCGGGATTTCTTGCAGGACTCGAGAGCGATAAAACCGACGCGCTCAAATACGGCATAGCGGCGGGAAGCGCCACCGCGTTTTCCGAAAAACTTGCCGAAAAAGACGAAATAATAAAGCTGTACGAAAAACTTTAGCAAAGCATAACTAAAATAAGGAGGTGCTTTTATGCTTTACGGATTAGCGTGTTCAAACGGTTACGCCGTAGGCAAGGCCGAGGTGATACGGGGAATACCGGATATCAGTCCTCAGACCGGAAAAGTCACTCCGGAAAAGGAGCTGTCGCGTTATATCGCGGCGGTAAAGCTCTTTGAGGAGAGAGCGAACCAAGTCGCCGAGCAGGTCACACAGACAGACGGCGGAGATGAAAAAAATATAATCACATGGCACATATTTATTCTTAAAGACCCGTATATGGATTCCGAGATAAAGCGCCTGATAGCAAGCGGCTTCAGCTTGGAAAAAGCGGTAATATCCGCCTGCGAGACCTATTCAAAGGTGCTGCTTATGTCGCCGAGCGAGATAATACGCCAGCGCGCCGCGGATATTATCGACGTGCGCAACACTATGCTGGAGATAATATCCTCGAGCAGCAACCCCGCTCCATTGCCCGATGAAAGCGTGATACTTATTGCGGATACGCTTACGCCCTCCATGACGGTCGGCGCGGACAAGCGTCACGTCTGCGCTTTAGCGGCGGCAAACGGCGGCATGACCTCCCACGCGGCGATACTTGCGCGTGCTATGGATATACCCGCCGTGCTTAGCGTCGAGGGGATAACCGACATAATAAGCAGCGGCGACACAGTCATAATCGACGGCACAAACGGCATAATAATACCGAATCCCGATGAAGATACGATAAAGGAATACCGCGAAAAAGCCGAAGAATACCGCCGCAGGCAGCTCGCTTTGGCGGAATATGCCGACAAGCCAACGGTACTTAAAAGCGGCGAACGGGTTGTCCTTTACGGAAACATCGTCGATCCCGAAGAGGCAAACGAGGTCAAAGCTGTAGGCTGCGACGGCGTAGGACTGTTCCGCACCGAATTTTTGTATATGGACAGGGCGTTCCCTCCCGGAGAAAACGAGCAGCTTGCGATATACAAGAAAGCCGCGATAATAACCGGCGATAAGCCGATGACGGTGCGGACTCTCGACGTGGGCGCGGACAAGATACCCGCTTGTCTTGAAACAAGGGGCAGGCTGGACCCGCATTCCGACGTAAGGGGGATAAGATACAGCCTTAAAAACATCGAGCTGTTCAAGGTGCAGCTGCGCGCTTTGATGAGGGCGGCGGCATACGGCAATGTCAGGATATTGCTGCCGATGATAGATACCCCCGACGAGATACGCCAGGTACGCGCGCTTATGAAAGAGATAGGCAGAGAGCTTAAAGGCCGCAGGATAAAATACAAAGAAAATATCCCGTTAGGAGCGATGGCGGAAACGCCCGCCGCCTGCATTACAGCCGATCTTATTGCAAAAGAGGCGGACTTTGTCAGCATAGGTACGAATGACCTTACCCATTTTATAATGGCGGCTAACCGCGAGGAAAAAGAGGTGCGGCACCTCTGCGCGACCTCCCAGATCGCGGTGCTGCGCGCTATAAAGCATATATCTGACACGGTATCAGCCGCGGGAAAGCCGGTCGGTATCTGCGGAGAATCTGCGGCAGACCTTAAGCTGTTGCCGAAGCTGATAGAGCTGGGCGTAAGAACGTTCAGTATCTCCCCCGCCTCGGTGCTGGACGTAAGGAGGGCGTTAAGTGAAATATAGCTGCGGCGTAAATTTACAGGAAAATTAAAAAAAGCACTTGACAAACAGTCTCAACTGTGGTAAAATAAATAAGTCTTATGGCGGAGAACGCTATATAAATGTTCTCCGCCCGATATTGGGGTGTCGCCAAGCGGTAAGGCAGCGGACTCTGACTCCGTTATTTCGAGGGTTCAAATCCTTCCACCCCAGCCATCGTTATACAAAAACGCTCCCGATAAACGAGAGCGTTTTTGTGATTAAACGTAGATTCAGTTCATCTCAAATGCTTCGGGAGTATTTGAGGGAGCGTCTACAAGCTCATTGAAAAGGATAGAATATTTTGTGCAGCTGTCATGCGTCAGCTTTATCGCTCCGGCGCGCAGGCTTATCGGCAGCTCGACGCCGTCGCAGTTTACCGTTTCGCCGTTATGCGACATGACGGACAGCGCTATGCTTTTTACGGCTTCCGGCTCTGAGCAGTCGGTCACAAGTACATATTCATCACCGCCTATACGGAACATGAACATATCATCGTCGCACGCCTGTTCGATTCGGCTCAGCGACTCCCTTATCGCGGCGTCGCCCGCTTTTCTGCCGTAAGTTTTGTTAATGTGATCTAAGCAGCAGGTATCAAAGCATAAAACGTACTTGCCCTCTTTTGAACGTATACGGTCATACAGTTCGGTAATATCAAATCTGTTTTTCATTATCAATTCTCCTTTACACTCCGCTGTTTGCGGAAAATCCAGCTTTGGGAAAAGCCCGGTAAAGCTGCGGTTTTTGGCGTACCTCTGCGGAGTTATGCCCCACACTCTGATAAAAGCGCGGGCGAAAGCCTCCGGCGAACGGTAGCCGTAATCAAGCGCGGTATCCAGCACGGAACGTCCGCTTTTCAAAGCGCGGGCGGCAAGCGTCATTCTCCGCCTTGTGACATAATCGCCGATGCTGATATGAAAAACGTATCTGAACAGCTTTTGCAAGCCCGAAAGCGAACACATTGCCGCCGCCGCACATTCTTTCTGCAAAAAATCGCCGCTAAGATGTTCTTCCGTGTACTCCAGTGCCCTGCGCAGAGTTTCCAGCTTAAAATTATCCATTCTTATTCCATACTTGCAAAGCAAGTATTCTCCTTTCGAGTTTTGTGCGTTTTTGCAAAGCAAAATTGCTGACCGTACTCAGCAAAGCGCAAAACGTAAAGTCTGGAAAATTTATTTTTCAGACTTTTCCCCCTTTTTTATGTTCCGGAACGATTTAATTATAACACGTCAAATTATAAAAATCCTGATAATTTGAGTAAAAAATACGGAGTTATCTTCTTTTTCGATAACTCCATATTAAAATTATTCAATCTTTTTCTTTATAGTAAAGCAGGCAATGGCAATATCCCTCAAAATCGGGATCGGCTATCTGCTCTCTGAACTCCTTGCACATACATTTTATATCCTCGCTCTTTCCGACGCGGCAGGGACAGTAGCCGCCTTTCGCTTTCAGCCCCTCCTTGACGGTCTTTACTATCTCTTCATTTTCATTAAGACGTATTTTAGCCATGACAGTACCTCTTTTACAACTGATTTTATGAGTATTTTAGCACAGCGCGGGCTAATTGTCAAGACTGATCTTTAAGCGCGTCGATAGGCTTCATCGCGGCGGCTTTATAAGCGGGGTAGCTGCCGGACAGCATACCGATCATTGCGGAAATTATCATAGCAAAAAGCATTATGGACGGTTCCCAGGAAAACGGCTCGCCGCAGCAGATACAGCCGATATACGTCACCAGTATCCCCGATACCGCTCCGATAACGCTTCCTATAATAGTGAGCGAGGTGCTTTCCGCCAGAAATCTAAAAACTATCCGGTAATTCGGCGCACCGAGCGCCTTTTTTATACCTATCTCGCGCCGCCGCTCCGATACCGATACCAGCATGGCGTTCATCACCGAAAGACCGGAAACTATCAGCGATATCCCCGCGATAAGCGACAATGCCGCGGTAACGGTGGATAATATCCCGTCAAGCTGCTGCTTTTGCCCTAAAAGGTCATTCACCTCTATGGAATCGTCGCGGCGGTCCATGCAAAGCTCGATATCCGAGATAGCCTCCGGATCGCCGCTGCTGAGCCTGAGGGCGATAGTGTCATATCCCGTAGTGCCGCACAGCCGCTGCATGGTAGTATAAGGAATATAGACAAAATAAGGCACTACGTCATTTATAACGCTCTGCACCGCGCTGAGTCCGGAGGTGACAACGCCTACTATTTTGAACTGCTCTATTCCGCCGCCTATTTTTATCTCCAAGGTCTTGCCGACTATGTTTGTCCTGCCGTAGGTTTGGAGCGCTATCTCCTTATCCACCATGCAGACATGCTCACACCCCGCTATGTCAGCGTCGTTCAGCGGTCTGCCGTGCATAGCTCTGAGCGATATTATATCCCCCGCGCTGCGGCTTACTCCCCAAGCTATACAGGAAAGCGTCTGCTGCGGAAGATGGCATTCCGTCACGGAGGAAAGCAGCGGCATAGCGTCGGTTATGCCGTCAAGCTCGCTTAAAACCGCCACGTCATCATCGGAAAGCGCCGCGCTGCCGTCCTCCGTCTGCACCAGTACGGAATTTATCCCCATATCGTCAAGGCTGCGGCTTATTATATCGGTGCCGGTGCTGCCCACCGCTGAGATCACCGCCACGGCGAATATCCCCACCGCTATCGAGCTTATCGTAAGCGCCGCTCTGCCCTTGTTTACAAACAATCCTGCAAAAAAGCGGCCTATCATTCTCCGTCCTCCTGCTTTGACACTATTCCGTCCCTTATCACAAGGCAATTTGCGGAAAGCTCGCCGTCGTACACTATTATCTCATCGGATAAGTCAAGCCCTATGACCTGCGCACAGCCGGCAAGCTCTATTCCGGTGGAGATATCCTTGCGCTTTGCGCTGCCGGAATCAAAAATGTAGACGTATTCCCCGCTGTCGTCCTGACAGATAGCATTGTAAGGCAGCGTCAGTATCTGCTCCGAAACGCCGGTCTGTATCACTCCCTCGGCGGAATAGCCGCTGCGCAGCTCCTCCGTAGCGTCGTCCACCGTCACGCTGACGTCGACCACGGTATCCGCTCCTATCGTATCATATTCCTTTCTGGCAAAGCCGCTTATGTCGGACACCGTGCCGCTGTAGGTCTTGTCTGCGGCGGTTATGCTTACGTTTTGTCCGACGCAGACTTTTGAGATATCCCGCTGGGAGACCGCCGCGGTAAGCTGCAGATCGCCCTTTTGTCCGATACGCGCGACAGGTTCGCCCGGCGCTATCGTTTCCCCCGCTTTGCCGACATAGCATACTGTGCCGGAGGTATCCGCGATTATCTGTTTGGGGATATCGTCGGCGGTAAACGAACCTTGCGGGATATTTTCCGCGCCGTACATCGCCGTTACAGCCGTAGCGGTAGCGTCAACGTCTACTAAGGCTATCACCTGCCCCTCGTCGGCGTGCTGACCCTCGCTTACATTATAAGAGGATATCACCACCGGCATATCACAGACCACGCTGTGCAGATCGGAATATTCTATCCTGCCGGTGCAGTTTACCGCCGGAGTATAGCTTTTGATATCCGGAAACACCGTGTTTACTCTCGGTACGCTGCTGTTTACCGCAGTCGGAAGAGATAACGTTATCAGCGCGCCTAAAGCGGCTATCAGCACCAGCACCGTCAGTTTTATCGCGGTTTCTTTCCTGTCGGATGAGAATTTTGCCGTCTTTTTCATCTTATCGCCCCTTAATTTTTCTTGCCTTTATATAATTCCCGCCAAAATCCGGAATATACGGTAAATATAAACCAAAACAATGTATATATCCCTAAAGCTTAGGCAAAATAAAAAAGGGGTGCAACAGCATGAACATGATATTATGCAGCGAGCCGTGCATACATCAGCAGGACGGCGTATGCTCTCTTGAGGGCGAGGGCAGGATCACCAATGCGGCGGGCGGCTGCTGTTATTTTGCGCCGAATTACAAAAAACTCACGCAGACGGGAGAATACAATGCTGATACAAACGGTAAATATGTGCAGGACATATAAAAAAAGCGGCAGCGAAGTGGCGGCGCTCAGCGATATAAATATCTGTGTTGAAGAGGGGGAATTTGCGGTGCTGGTCGGCGCGAGCGGATCGGGCAAATCCACCCTTATGAACATACTCGGTTTTCTTGACCTGCCGGACAGCGGCAGCTACCTGTTCGACGGGACCGACGTCTGCGGCATGAGCGACCGCGAAATAAGCCGTATACGCAACCGCCGGATAGGTTTTGTATTTCAAAGCTTTAATCTGATACCCAACCTCACCGCGGCGGAGAACGTCGCGCTGCCTTTGGAATATCGCGGCATACCGAGAAAGGAACGGCTGCTGCGCGCAAGGCAGGCGTTAGAGCTGGTGGGACTGTCCCACCGCACAGAGCATAAGCCTTTTGAGCTTTCCGGAGGGCAGCAGCAAAGGGTGGCGATAGCGCGTGCGCTTGCCGCCGAGCCGCAGCTTATCCTTGCCGACGAGCCGTGCGGAAATCTTGACAGCAAGGCGGGCGGCGAAATAATGCGGCTGCTGTGCGAATTGAACCGCTCAGGCAAGACGCTCGTACTGATAACCCACGATGAAAACGCCGCTAAGCTCGGCGACAGGATAATAAGGATAAAGGACGGCAGAATACAGCGTCAAAATTGACTTTTCAGCTAATACCTATAAAAATATTGAAATTTGTTGATTATTTTTGTATTAACATCTTGACATTTTTGATAAATATAGTATAATAGTAAGTAGTAAAATATGAAAATTATCATTCATGAAAAAACGCAAAAATCACCTATGCTATTAAAGGAGCCTCGCCATGAAAAAAGCGCTTATCCCGTTTTTACTATCTGCAATAATATTGTCCTGCGGCTGTGACACAAATACAGAACAGCTATCCGTTCCGGAAGATTCCTCTGTAACCGACAGCAAGGAAGATATACAGACGACCGCCACTTCCTCCGAGCAGCTCGATTTTACGTCAAGCGGCGATAATTCCGAGGTAAAGCCGGATGATAACACAATTGTTTTTAACAGTGTAACTAAATATTTCCCAGTTTCGGATACGGCGGAATACGGGGCTGACGCGGTGTTGCCGGACTATTTTCCCGTGATACATACCAGCAAGTTCATAACAAAGGATTACATAGGTACCGTAATGCCTATAGACGCTTCGATAGTCAGAAAGAAGTACGGTACATATCAGGCGGACGGTATCGACCCGAACAGCAAAGCTCCGGTAACGAAAAACGTCGACCTTTACATTATAGAAGGAATATCATCCGATTTCGCGTTTGCAGCGCAATTTGAGGGGGATAACAAATATTACGCGTATCTGAATATCAATAACCCCATTGACTCGGCGGAAACCATTTTTGAAGAAATTTCCGATAACTATACTGTCTTAGAAGATGTGCAAAAGGACAACGGCGGCGATATTTCCGAGGTGCCTATGACGCACGAAGAGGCAATGAACGCATGGAAAGCGCTTTTTGACATCAACTCGTTTCTTTTCGGTTTGGAAAACAGATGTGAGAAGTTCGGCTATGAAAATCAGGAAAAGGATTTTGACAGCACCACCTACACCTTAAACTTTTATATAAACGGTATAAACCTGCCTTCAAAGGCTACATTCGGACTGAACGGTGATTTTGCCGTTACGATAGGAACTATCGTTTATGACGGTTCTCTTAAAGCTGACGCTGTTCGTAAATGTGTAAAACTCATCGAACCGGAGGCGCTCACGCAGGACCCTAACGACGACACCTTGGAATCCATCGAGCTTACCGACGAGCAAAAGCAGGTCATAACCACTTTGTACGAAGATTATACAAAACCGGCGTATGTATTTTTTAACCGCAATTTTGAAATAAAAGACATGCCGGAGATGTTCAAGGGTACGGAGTATGAATTTGAGCGGGTAACGCTTACGAAAGACGAGCTTCCCGAAGAGTTTATAAAAATATGCGACGAAGATCCTGATTTACACTCCTATCCCGGTTCTTTTATCAAATATACGGGCTCTGCCGTAAACACAAAAGAAAAGCTTAAAAATGAGATGTCGAAATACTTCACCGACAAATTTATAAACAACGCTTTGGGCGACGAAAACTCGGACGATCCGCATTTTTACAGCTGGGAGCAGGACGGCGCGGTATACAGACAATGTCCGGACACCGGCGGAGCATTGCCCTTAAGTGATAATTACGCTAGGCATGCGGGAATCGAACCCGAGCCGCCTCACGACGATGCCTTTGGGCGCTTTTCGTCCCTTTCGGCTTGACAGGCGCCAGCCTGCCTGCGCCTCAAGAAACAAAAATCACCTCAAATTCATTCGCCGTGAGGTGCACAGCAGTTTTTACGGAGCAGATTTTCGTCAAGACAAGGAGACCGAACGAAGGCATACTTGCGTATGTCGAGCGAGGTCGACGCAGTATTGGCGGAAATATGCC